>CAZLMR010000050.1:593-7426 GCA_964560575.1 uncultured Methanomassiliicoccales archaeon
CGGCCTGAGGGCGTTCATGCGCCGCTGCGCCGAGTCCATGGGCGGATGCATCGTCAGGGTGACCGCCACCGGCGGGAAATGCAACATCCCGTACTGCTACGGTCTGGAGTACGCCTGCGCCCATCGTCTGGGCGACGGGACCTCCTTCTGCGGGATGCTCTACGACATCATAGGGGAGAGGCAGCTTGCTATGGTGCCCCGCGACGCGTTCGCGCTCAGGAACCTCCGTTCACTGGTGATGCTGCAGAGGATCGACCTCATGCCGGACATCAGGGACCACATCCCTCTTCTGAGGCGCATAGTGGAGGACGCGGACAGGTACGGTTCGCAGGGTCAGAAGACCTTCAACCCGCTCAAGAGGGCGGTGGCCAGGAAGTCGGCGGAGTTCACGGACCAGCTGGCGGAGCCCTACCGTCTGGCACTGACGAAGGCGGAGGCCGCCGTGGCGTCGGCCGACCCCGGATCGTTCGAGAGGCTGGTGGAGGTCCAGCACGACGACGGGACCTCCGTGTTCACGGACAGGCTCTGCAAGGCCGTGTCCAAGGGCGCCGAGATAAGCTATCTTAGGGCGTCCCGCGGATCCAGGGAGGAGATCTCCAGGCTGGAGTCCGAGATGGCCGGGGACATAGACGCCTACGTCGGGATGTTCATGTCCGGCGACGGGTCGTCGATCCCGGAGAACGCCGTGTACAAGGGGTAAAGGGTTCCCTTACGGGATGGGTTCAGGACGGCGCAGTCGCAGTCCTCTCCGATGCAGGAGCAGGTCGGCCCGGCGGATTGCCGCCGGGCCGACGGTAGAATCAGTTGTGGAAGTTCCTGGCCTCTTCCTCGAGGTCCTCGGGGATGATGGGCTTGCCCTCGGCCTTCCTCTTCATGTGGCCGCCGGGGCCTCCGCGGTCGATCCTCGCCTTCTCGAGGCATTCCGGGTCGTCGCAGACGAACGCGGCGTACACGATGTTCTTGCAGGGCTTCCCGCAGTACTCGCACGTGTAGTCTTCAAGTTTCAGCCCCATGTCCCCGACAATGTCGGAACCGACGATAAGTGTTTCACTGACCGGGAGGCGTGTCCCGCCGTCCCGGTCAGTTGATGTCCATGGAGAACTGGATCGCGTGAGACGAGTGGGTGAGGCAGCCCATGGAGACGATGTCCGCCTTGCCGATGTACTGCGGGATCATGTCCACGGTGATGTCGCCGGACGCCTCCACGAGGATGCGGTCGCTGACCGCCTTGACGGCGTCGCGGATCTCGCCGGTCATCTCCGGCCCCACGTTGTCTGCCATGATGATGTCCGCTCCCATGCGGGCGGCGGTCACGGCGTCCTCGACGTTGGTGACCTCGATCTCGACCTTCAGGGAGAACGACGCCTTCTGGACCCTCTCCATGGCCGTCTTCACGGAGCCGCATGCGCGGATGTGGTTGTCCTTGATGAGGATCATGGAGTCCAGGTCGGCCCTGTGGGGGTCCCCTCCGGCCACGGCCACCGCCTTCTTCTGAAGGGGCCCGAATCCGGGGACGGTCTTGCGGGTGGCGGCGACTATGATCCTGCCGTCGGCCTTCTCCACTGCCTCGGCGGTCTTGGTCGCGACGCCGCTCATGTTCATCAGGATGTTCAGGGCGGTCCTCTCGGCGGTGATCATGCCCGCGAGCGGTCCCGATATGGACATGATGCGGGATCCGGCCTTGGCGCGGTCTCCGTCCTTGACGAGCGATGTCGCGGCAGCACCGACCATGGAGAAGACCTCCTCGGCCTCCTCGATCCCGGCGACGACCGCATCGGCCTCGCAGGTGATGTAGGCGGTGCCGTCGGTGTCCGGCACGGTCAGCTTGGTGGTGATGTCGCCCTTGCCGACATCCATCTTGAGGAACGCTCCCAGATCCATGGTCACACATCCAGCTCGAACTCCTCACCCGTCTGGGGGAGGATGACGTTGTAGTCGCTGAGGTCGTCCAGGAAAGCCTCCCTGGCCTCGGAGTGCATGATGATGACGTTATCAGGGTCGCAGGCCTTCACGAAGTCCACGATCTGGCTGTGGTCGGCGTGGGCGGAGAAGTCGTACTTCTGGAGCTCGCACTCGATCTTGACGACCTCGCCGTCGATCTTCACGCAGCCCTCCTCCATGAGGAGCCTGCCGTTGGTGTCCTCGGCCTGGTATCCGACCAGGAGGATGGCGCTCTTGGGGTCGTTCTTGAGCTGGTTGAGGTACCTGAGGACGGGCCCTCCGTCCAGCATGCCCCCGGTGGTGACGATGATCTGTCCCTTGATGGCGGCGTCCCTGTTGGCGGGTCTCCTGACCTCGTGGAACCTCTTCTTGGCGTTCCTGAGCTGCCTGGCGTCCCTGAGGTACTCGGGGTAGTCCAGGAACAGGCGGGTCACGGCCCTTCCCATGCCGTCCACCCACATCTCGTAGCCGAGGTCCTTCAGCAGGAGCATGATCTCCTGGGTCCTCCCGACTGCGAAGCAGGGGATCAGGACCGTGCCCCCGCGGTCGATGACCTCGTCGATCTTGGCGATGAAGTCGTCCTCGGTCTGCTTCCTCGGCGGGTGGTTGCGTCCGCCGTACGTTCCCTCGATGAACAGGTTGGTGCAGTCCTTGGGCTTGGCCCCTCCGACGAGCCTCTGGGTCTCGGTGTGGATGTCTCCGGAGTAGATGGTGCTGCAGTCGCGGCTGAACTCGAACATGGCCGCTCCGGGGATGTGTCCCGCGTCGAGCATGCTGACGTCGACGTGGTTGATGGTAATGTCGTCGCCGTACGTCATGGGGACCACGCTCTGCATGGTCTTCTCGATGTCGTCCATCGAGTACGGCTGGACGTAGTCCTCCGCCTTGGCGATCTTGAGCGTGTCCTTCATCATGAGCTCGGAGATTTCCGCAGTGAGGGGCGTGGTGAACAGGTCGCACCTGTCCCTTCCGACCACCTGGGGGACCATTCCGCAGTGGTCCAGGTGGGAGTGGGTCAGGAACATGTAGTCGATCTTGGGTGCGGTGAGGGGGAACTCCGGCGGTTTCGTCGGGCTGAGGCCGTACTCCACAAGCACGGTCATCCCGTCCCCTTCCATGGTCATGCCCATGCGGCCGACCATGTCCGCGCCGCCCAGGAACCTGAATTTCATTTTCATTCGTCTCAACTCCTTTTCGTAATGCCTCCGTGGAGGGCTTTGTGAAAGGGGGCGAACCCCCCTTGACCGTGATGATGATACAGGACCGCGCGTCCCGTATTATAAGGATAGGACGAGTAAAGGCACTGCATATATCTACTTTGGGGGGAGACGCTTCGTCGCCCTCCGAGGCGGCGTATGACATAGCCAGACGTCACGGACGGCATCCTCCGCGGCGGGTCCTGCCGCAGGACTGCGCACGTCATTGTTAGCCCTTCCTAAGTCGTACATAGCCAGATGGTCGGCGGAGCACGTGGCACATGTGCCAAGGGTTAAATGGGCATTCACAGTTATACAGAGCCATGGGAGCACTCGACAAGAGAATCTTCAGTGGCGTGGCGATGCTGTCCGCCCTGCTGTTCGTTGTGTCAGCGGTGATGCTTCTCTCGAGTGGGAGCGAGGTCACGGCGGACGGAAACGATGCCGCACTGTACATTCTGATCGTATCGGGCATACTGGCCGTGGTGTTCGGTGCCGCGCTGGTCATGGACCGGTCTAGCTTCGTGAGGACCCTCAGCGGCGGACTAGCCGCCCTCACCGGAATACTGTTCCTGGCCGTGCCGTTCGCCGGCGAAAGCACTGGGACCCTCCTGGCCGTCGCGTCCATCGTGGCGGCGATCACGATCGTGGCCGACATGCTCGCCCTGTGGGTGTCGCGCGTATACGGCGCGATGTACGTGGCGGCCGTCCTGGCGGCGGTCGACATCGCGATGGGCATCCTCTATTTCGCGGGGTCCACACAGGTGACCTACCATGCGATCGCGCTCATCGTCTTCGGCATCTGGCTCGCCCTCTCCGCATACGTCTTCGGCTTCGTGAAGGTCGAGCCCGTGGCGAAGTCCAGGGCCGTCACCGAGGATCTCCAGACAGCGAAGGGCGACAGGCCGCAGGCCAAGAACAAGAAGGCCACCAAGAAGGCCAAGAGGCCCGAGAGGAAGGAGGAGCCCAAGCAGGTCGAGGGTCCCGGATCGGAACCCGTCGAGGCACCCAAGGCGGAGGAACCGAAGGCGGAGGAGCCCAAGCAGGCCAAGAAGACGGAGGCCCCCGTCCAGGAGGAGAAGCCGAAGGCTAGGCCCGCCCCCAGGCCGGTGGAGCTCCCCAAGAGGGAGGCCCCCAGGAAGCCTGTCGAGACAAAGGTCGAGGAACCCAGGGCCGAACCCAAGGCCGAGGCCCCCAGGGAGGAGCCGAAGACAGAGGCGCCCAAGGAGGAGCCCAAGAAGGAGACCCCCAAGGCGAAGTCCATGGACGACTTCATGAAGAAGCTGATGTCGTCCGAGAACGCCAACAGGGTCAAGAGAGAGGCACCGGTCGCGGTCGAGCCCAAGGTGCACGAGCCCGCACCCGTGCCGGAACCCGTGGAGACCAAGGTCGAGGAACCCAAGGAGGCATCCGTCGTCGAGGAGCCTGTTCCTGCAGTGACCGAGGCCCCCATCGAGACGATCGAGGAGCCGGAGCCCGAGGAGGTCCCGGTCGAGGAGATCGCAGAGGAGCCGGAAGTCATCGAAGAGCCAGCTGTCGTTCCTGAGGAGCCTTCGGATATCGTCGAGGAGCCGGTCATCGAGGAGCCCGTCGCAGAGGAGGTCTCCGAACCCGAGGGACCCGAGACCAAGGTCGAGGGGCCGGAAGTCGAGGATGTCGCCATCGAGGTCCCGGCCGCCGACGAACCCGTCGCCGTTCCCGAGGAGCCCGAAACGGTCGAAGTCCCCGAGGAGGTCCCGGTCGAGGAGATCGCAGAGGAGGTCTCCGAACCCGAGGAGCCGGAGACCGAGGAGGCCCCCGTCGAGAACGAACCCGTTCCGGAGGTCCAGGTCGAGGAACCCGTCGAGGCCGAGCCTGTCGAGATGATCCAGGAGGAAGAGCCAGAGCCCCAGCCTGACTGGTCCATGGTGAGCCACGATGCATCCCAGGCGGAGCCCGAGGCTGTTCCCGAACCCGAGGTCGTCGAGGAGCCCGTCCAGGAACCGGAGCCAGCAGCAGACGAGCCCATGATCGAGGATGTCCCTGCCGAGGAGCCGGTCCAGGAGATCTCGGAGGATCAGGACTCAAGCGTGTCCGAGGAGCCTGAAGCGATCCCGGAGGCCGAGTCCGAGCCGGTTCCCGAACCCGAGGTCGTCGAGGACGCCCCGGTCGAGGAACCCGTCATCGCTCCGGAGGAGCCCTCCGGACCCGTCCAGGAACCTGTGATCGAGGAGCCGAAGGCCGAGGATGTCCCCGCCGAGGCCGCACCGGAGATCGTCGGTGCGGAGGGCCAGGCGAACATCGAGACGTCCGAGACCCAGGAGTCCGGAGAGGAGGTCCTCGGAGAGGACATCTACACCGACTATTCGCCCGAGGCGGTCGTCCGCAGGGCGGCGTGGAACAAGGGACTCAGATGCAGGCGCGGCTACGGCGAGTTCAACATCCCGGTCGCCTTCGTCAAGGGCAAGGTCGCCGTGTACGTTGATTCCGAGGAGCCGGACACCACCCACGACGCTGAGCTCAGGGACATGGGCTGGACCGTCCTCAGGTACGACGCGTCCACCGTGACCGACGGCAAGGCCCAGGGCGACGAGATCGCCGCGGCGGTCAAGGCCAACATGCGCAGCGCGAAGGCGGCCGCCAAGAAGAAGTCCAAGAAGTGACGTCCAATCAGGGGGTTCATGCCCCCTGCCCCTTCTATTTTTAGCGCGCACACGGACGTGCGCTACTTCTTTATAGGGACAGTCAATCCCCCCGACAGAGGCTGATAAAATGTTTTGTCCATCATGCGGATCGATGATGTTCCCGAAGGAAGGGAAGTACGTCTGCAACTCCTGCGGTGCAACGAAGGACATCGGGGGGAAGGCGGAGGTCATCGTCACGGACTCCAGGGACAGGATGATGAAGGTCATCGACGAGGACGTCGCCACCCTGCCCAAGACACGTATCCCCTGCCCGGAGTGCGGGCACACGGAGGCATTCTTCGTCATTAGGCAGACCCGCGCCGCGGATGAGCCTGAGACCAGGATCTACCGTTGCTGCAAGTGCAACCACTCCTGGAGGGAATACTGATGTTCAGCGCGGAGCTCAAGTCCGACACCCTGAAGGGTCTCGTGAACATCATCTCCACGCTCATAGACGAGGTAAAATTCACAATCACGGCCGACGGGATGACCCTCAAGGCCGTGGACGCGGCGCACGTCGCGATGATCGAGATGGAGATCGAGAAGTGCGCCTTCGAGAAGTACGAAGCGGAGAACAGCGAGATCGGACTGGACCTGGACAAGGTCAAGGACGTCCTGAAGCTCGCCGCCTCCGGAGACGTCATCGGTATGGAGCAGGATGACACCCATGGAAGGCTCGTGTTCAAGGTCGGCAACATCACCAGGCGCATGAACCTGGTCGACACCACCACCATGAGCGACCCCAAGGTCCCCCAGCTCTCGCTCATCGACAAGATCAGCCTGCCGGTGGACGAGCTCCAGAAGGGGATCCGCGCAGCCGACAAGATCTCCGACCACATCACTCTGAAGGCCGGACCCGGCTACTTCGACATGTCCTGCGAGGGCGACACGGATTCCGTGAACCTCCACCTGGACGGGGCGGCCGTCGAGGTCGATGCGGACTCCGAGGTCTGCAGCATGTTCCCCCTCGACTACTTCTCCAACCTCATCAAGGCGATCCCCGCCGGCACCACGGTAAGGGTAGAGCTCGACA
>CAZLMR010000051.1:0-7357 GCA_964560575.1 uncultured Methanomassiliicoccales archaeon
AATATGCCCCTGCTCCTTGCACACACCGCCCGTCAAACCATCCGAGTTGGGTTTCAGTGAGGTCGCCTCTAATTGGGGTGTTCGAACTGAGATTTAGCAAGGAAGGTTAAGTCGTAACAAGGTATCTGTAGGGGAACCTGCAGATGGATCACCTCCTACGCAGGGTGGGGTTCAAACCCCACCCTCAACACACCGTACTTTCGAGTACACATTGCAAGGAAACTCCGAGCGAGTTTCCCGGCAATTCCTTGGCAGCTTACCATGCACTAAACGTAGCATCGAACGTCACTTCCCATTCTTTCTTTTACAGCATTCCATTACGTGTTATCATGACAGTCGTTGTTTATTCCTCGAAGTCCGGCTCCTCAAAGAAGTACGCTGAGACGTTATCTGCGAGGACTGGACTTCCCATCTATTCCGTCGGGAATCAGCCTGCGGACGAGTCCATCATATTCTTCGGATGGCTCAGGGCCGATACCATCGTGGGGATCCGTGAGGTCGACACCTCCCGTCTTATCGCGGTATGTGTCGTCGGACTCGACGATGTCGGAAGGTTCGACGGATCCAAGGTCGCCGAGAAGAACGGGGTCAAGGTCCCTGTGTACTATCTGCGCGGATGGATCGACAGGTCCAAGCTGAACATCATCGAGAAGGCCGTGCTCGCATGGGTCAGCGCGATGATGAAGCTGAAGGGCCTCAACGAACACAATCAGCCCATATTCGATGCGATGATGGAGGGCGGCAGCTTCTACGACGAGAGTTACCTGGATCCCATCGTGATGTTCGTGGAATCGAAAAGATGAATGGCAGTCCCGTCCGGGTTCGAACCGAAGTCGCCGGCTCCAAAGGCCAGCATGATTGACCACTACACCACGGGACTATGGGGTGCCCGATGGGTTCCACTTATATCTTATTTGTTGAGGGTCAGGAGTAGTCGATCTCATATCTCCTGGCTGGGAACAGCTGTCCGAAGAACGTGAAAGCGATCCAGCGGCCGATGCCCGGCATATCCTGGAACGGGGGCACGTAATGCTCTCTGACGTTTCTTGTCAGCATGATCCCCATGATGGGGATGCACATGACAGCCACGACGATGGGGCTGAACGTGACCAGGGCCGAAGCGGACATACCGGTGCCTGCAGCGGTGCCGATGAGCGAGAAGACGAACAGGAGGACGGCTCCTCTCATGACCTTGCGCCAAGAGGACGGTTTCCTCGATGAGATCCCCAGAACCGCATCCACTGTCGCGATCAGCATGATCACGTCGATGACGTATGTGATGACGCTCGTCACGTGGTCCCCGTAGTCGCTCACGATCCCCATGCCCAGCACCGCCAGCTTGGCGAAGTAGATCGCGATAATGATGAAGAGGAACGCCTCTGCGACATAGAGCGCAGCCGGGAGGCCCTCATGCCCCTTCACCTGCCTCTGTATCCTCTCAGCCTCCGCAACCGCGTCCTTCGCGATGGGGATCTTCCTGATGATGTCGGCAGGGCTTCCAGGCATGCGCCGACATCGTTTTTTACAGTATAAATTATGCCGATGCTGATGGATCGCAATGAATCCGCTGATGCATTCGCTGACTGCGTCGTAAGACGCACGGAGTACGACACGGTGATGAAGCCGGGTCTGGTCGTCATGACGATGGTGGTGCCGGCCCTGATCGCTTTGGCGATGGTCACGGTCATAATGGATGCCAACGTCGGCACCGTATTCACAGAGGACGGTGTCCGTGCGGGGATCGTTACCGCTCTGGTGACCGAGTGCTGCGTCATAGGGTTCATGCTGTACGTCCTCTCCGGGCGGACCTTGTCCCATCAGAGACGCGATGACATCTGGGCCAGGTCGCTCATCGGCTATGCCGGGTCCAAGGGTGCCGACACGGGCGAGTTGGAGAGGCTGGCGGATCGTATGCATGCCAAGGGACGCAGCCCGCTGAGGGCCATCTCACTGGTGCTCTGGGGCTTCTCCCTGGTGCTGCTGCTTGCGATGGTATTCTACTTCGGCCTGCTCACAGGTAGCATCGACAGGAGGATCTATGTCCTCGCCGGAGCCGCGTACGTACTTCTGATCCTGGAATTCCTTCTGAGCACAGGCGCGACATACGGATTCCCCTACGCCCACGAGAAGGCGCAGATCGCCTTCACGGAGAAGCTCTCATCGGTGCTCGAGGGAAGAGGCGTCAGGATAGAGCCCATGAGGCCTCTGGTAGGCAAACCGCACTGGGTGGTCGCAATACTGCTCTTCATCGTGACACTGGGTCTGTTCACCGCGGTGCTGTTCCTGTTCGCCTGCAGGAACATGAACCTCCACATACGCAACCAGCACGAGTACGAGGATGAGCTGCTCAGAATCATCATAGATGCCGAAGGCGGCAGCGGGGTCAGGCCCGCTGAAAAGATGGGCAGGGCCACCGGTTTCCTGAGATCGGTCTTCTGACTTATTCCGCGATCCTCAGGCCATCTTCCCGAGGAGGTAGGTGGGCCTGTTCTCCGTCACGGTCACGTCCAGGAACGTTCCGAGGGGGATGTCTTCCCTGACAACCACCGGGCGGTAGTTGCCGGTCCTGACTATGGTCCCGTCCTTCCCCTTCTCCGTGGCAAGCGAGAGATAGGTCCTGCCGACCATCGCGGAGTTCACATCCAGCTCCGTCTCGTTCTTCACTCTGGTGAGCTCGGCGGACCTCTCGGCGGAGATCCTGCCATGGACCTGCTCCATCGTCGCCGCGTCGGTGCCTGGACGGGCAGAGAACCTCGTGATGTTGACGGTGTCCGCCCTCAGTCTCCTGATCAGGTCGACGCTCATCGCATGGTCCTCATCGGTCTCGCCGGGGAACCCGCAGATGAGGTCGGTGGCGATGCTTATGTCCGGGCATCCGGAGCGGAGGTCGTCCACGAGTTCGAAGAAGGATTCGACGGTGTATCTTCTGCGCATGCCCCGTAGGACGGAATCGCTGCCGCTCTGAACAGGTATGTGAACGAATCTGTACATGCGCTCATCGTCCATCGCCTCGAGCACCCCCTCCTTCACACGGGCCAGGCTGTCGGGGTTGGTCATGCCGAGCCTGATCCTGAAGTCTCCCTCCCTCTGTAGCATCGAACGAATCAGGGAAGGCAGGTCCGTGCCTGTGTCGCGGCCGTAGCTGCAGGTGTCCTGGGCAGTCAGGAGGATCTCCCTGGCACCACCGGAGACGAACGAATCGAACCTGTCGAGGAGTCCCTCGGCGGGATAGCTGCGCAGGTCGCCCCTGGCGAACTTGGTTATGCAGTACGAGCATCTTCCAAGACACCCCTGGGCTATCGGGAGGATGGCATCGGCGCTGACGTCCAGGCTGACGGGTGGGCCGGCGCAGCCGTATCTTCCGGAGACGATGTCCTTGAACCGAGGATAGTCGCCGAATCCCACGACGGGGGAGTCCGGGAGCCTGATCTCGATGCGTCTCGGCTGGACCTGTGCCATGCAGCCGGTGACGATGATCCTCTTCCCAAGTCTCTTGAGTTCGGAGATCCTCGAGAGCATGCGCTTCTCGGTCGTCTCCACAACTGTGCATGTGTTCAGAACAACGATGTCCGCTTCCTCAGCGGAATCGGCTGGAAGGTAGCCGAGGGATGCCATGTCCTCGGCGAGGGAGCGTCCCTCGCCGAAGTTCATGGTGCATCCATAGGTTTCCACGAAGTACCGCATCAGCGTGTGCAGGCTTCTGTCGTGGGGACGGCGAAGGCGGTCTTGGCGGAGATCTTGGAGATCTTCGCGTGGATCTTGGCGCCCTTCACGGTTCCGGGGACCACGACGAGATAGTCATGGAACTTTCCGACCCCGTCGCCCTTCTTACCGACGTCGGTGATCTGCAGCTCTATGATGTCGCCCTCGCGGAGGGTGTTGGCGGTGTCGGCTCTTACGGATTTCCTGACAGTGATGGGTCTGCGAGCTCCACAGGCCTCGCATTCCAGCATCAGGGTCCTTCCGTCCTTGACCATCTTGGTGTCCGGCAGTCCGCACTCGGAACAGATGACGTAGGTCTCGGTGTACATCTGGATCTTGTCGTTGATCTGGTTGGGGCTGATCTTCGCCTTGAAGACGGCCCTGCGTCCCTCGACGTTTCCAGGGGCACCCAGCTCCTTCAAGAGGAACTGCAGGACGTGCTGCGGGTCGCGCCTGAGCTTGTCCGTGACATCGATGAAGTTCCTGAACACGGTGATCTTGCCCTCCTGGAGGATCTCCAGCTCGGGGATCTCGAACCTCTCGTGGTTCTCGATGGTCTCGGGGCATGCGATCTTGGCTCTGTTGAGCAATGCCATGTAGTCGTCTTCATCGGACATTTCAAACACCTGACTCGGGCTATTATAGAGATATTTATAAAGGCTTGGACGTCGGCGCCATCGGGCGTCGTCGTTGTAGCGCACGTCGGGCATGACCTGTCCGTTGTCGTCGATGCCGGTGTTCGCGTCAATATACAGCTCTCCGGCGATGATCTTCTCGGCTCTCCTGAAGAGTCCGGCGACGGCGCGTCCTGCGGGTTCTATGGACCAATGCGTGGCGAGATGGCGGTTGTCATTGCTGGATTTCGCCACCTTCCTGCTTATGAGGCCCGCCCTCTCGAATTCCTCCAGTATCTCGCCGGTGATCTTGCCCTTGGCGACATCCCTTTCCACCTCGGACTCCATCGCGACCTCGACATCGTTCAGATAGAGGAGGATGTTGAACGCATGTTTCCTCTGGAACATCTCGAGTGCGGTGCCCTTCTGCTGTTGCTCCGATGTCCTTCCGGCGTCGTCCTTGAATGACACGCCATGTGGAAATGTGTTTGTGAGAATATTACTTATCTGTCATATGATAGAATGTCATAGAAAAGGACGAGTCTTATTAGATATGATGACGAGAGGCCTTGGTTGGCATACATGGCGCCATGATCAGTCATCATGCTTGGATCCGATTGTCCCCCGGCATCTCGATTCGGACTCCATCGATAGGCAGTTGAGGGTCTGGCGGAAATGTTCGGCGAGCCGGACCCCCTTGTCAGTAAGATGCCATCTGCGGATCTTGCGGCCCTTCTGACGCGGATCCGGCGGACAGTAGTCGACCACGTCCATGGCCTGGAGGACGTCCAGGCGGTGGCTGATCATCTTGTGGCTGTCGATTATGTTCCGGCGCAGTTCGTTCTCGGACACGACGCCATGGTCGCTCATGTAGAGCACGATCTCTATGACATGCTTCAGCTGGACGATGTCTATCCTGCAGTCCTGGTGGCTTTCCTTCTGGTGCTGGTTCCGATCGTCGTCAAAGGACACGGACGGGTGTGAACGGATCCAGGGAAACGTTACTTTTGGGAACTTTGTTCACACACTCAACCTTCCAGACACCGACTTATATTTCTTGGACCATATTGTATCGAGTTTGCGGGTGCACGTGTCCCCGTGTGGGGACCGATGCGCCTGGCCGAGGTGGAGTCATGATCGCAGCGGGGAAGCCGGATGTCAGGGTCCTGGAGGAACGTCACATGATATCGGTCATGCTGTACCTGCTCGAACACGACGGGTGCAGGAAGACGGAGATCTACGATGCCGTCGCCCATTCGCCCCGTCTGCCAGAGAAACTGGACATCTTGCAGGCGAACGGGCTCATATCTATGGAGGTCATCCATCAGAGGGCAATATTCATCCATCTGACTGACAGGGGGAGGATGGTGGCCAGGCATCTCTCCGACATGGAGGACCTGTTCAAACAGGACGCCAGCTGATCTCATCCCCCATCGACATCCGCTTCCTTCTCATTCTGTGTCAGCGTATCTCATGGCCGCATCGACCAGGCCCTGATGCAACGGGGAGGGTCTCTGCGGCTTGGATTTGAACTCCGGGTGGAACTGGGATGCCACGAAGTACGGATGCCCTTCGAGTTCTCCGATCTCCATCCTGGTCCCGCATTCGGACCTGCCTGTGAACCTCCATCCTGCGGCTTCGATCCTCTCGATGTAATCGGGATTGACCTCGTACCTGTGCCTGTGCCTCTCCGAGATGAGTGTCGAACTGTACAGCCTGTGTGCCTTCGATCCCTCCTCGACGACAACGTCCTGGGCGCCCAGGCGCATGGTCGCCCCCTTGTCGGTCACACCCTCCTGCTCGCCCATGATGCAGATCACCGGGTCAGGAGTGTCGGGATCGAACTCCGTGCTCGTCGCCCTCCGCAGTCCGAGCACGTCCCTGCAGATTTCAATCGTGGCTATCTGGAATCCCAGGCATACGCCGAGGAACGGCACTCCGTTCTCCCTCGCGTATCTGGCGGCTGCGATCATGCCCTCCACCCCTCTGGTCCCGAAACCTCCGGGGACGATGACCCCATGGACATCACTCAGTATCACGGACGGATCGTTCGATACGAGGTCGTCGCTGTCGACGAATCTTATCCTCACCTTGCATCCCCTCGCCGCCCCCGCATGGGTGAACGCCTCCAGATGGGACAGGTACGAGTCTGCCAGGGACGTGTACTTGCCCACCAGGGCGATGGTCACCTCATGTCTGGGTTCGACGATCCTGTCGACGAACCTCTCCCATTCGGCCATGTCCCTTCCGGTCGTCATGGGCCTGAGCTTCATCCTGTCGATGATCAGGTCCGCCACACCCTGCTTCTCAAGGTTCAGCGGGACCTCGTAGATGCTGCGGGCGTCAGGCGTGGATATCACGGCCGCCTCTGGCACATCGCAGAACATCGCGATCTTGGACCTCGCGGCGGGACTGATGGGCTCCGAGCATCTGCCGACTATTATGTCAGGCCTGATCCCGATGCCCATAAGCTCCCTCACGGAATGCTGGGTGGGTTTGGTCTTCTCCTCGCCTACAGAACCCATGATGGGTATGAGGGTCGTGTGCACGAACAGCACGTTCTCCTCCCTGCCGAGGTCCCTCCCGAGCTGTCTCGCCGCCTCGAGGAACGGCAGCGATTCCATGTCGCCCACGGTCCCGCCGAGCTCCACGATCACGACATCGGCGCCGGACTCCCTTGCCACGGTGGTTATCCTGCGTTTGATCTCATCGGTGACATGGGGGATGATCTGCACGGTCTTCCCCAGGTAGTCCCCGCGCCTCTCGTTCTCAATGACGGAGCGGTAAACCTTCCCTGTGGTGATGTTGTGCTCCCTCGTGAGGTGCAGGTCCATGAACCTCTCGTAGTTCCCCAGGTCCAGATCCACCTCGCCCCCGTCGTCCAGGACGTAGACCTCCCCATGCTCATAGGGGTTCATGGTCCCGGCATCGATGTTCAGATACGGGTCGATCTTGATGGCCGAGACCTTTATGCCGCGGGATTCCAGCAGTCTCCCGATGGAAGATGCGGTGATGCCCTTGCCCAGTCCCGAAATTACCCC
>CAZLMR010000052.1:0-7346 GCA_964560575.1 uncultured Methanomassiliicoccales archaeon
ACATGACAGGTCCCGACGTGAAGACGTACGGTTACACCATGTACCAGGGACCCGACGGCGTGAGGCACGTCAAGGAGTTCGGCAACTCCGGCAGCAGGCTGAACGCGCTGAGCTCCGGCACCGAAAGGGACTTCTTCACCGACGTGACCGAGGAGGATTCCGTGGTCAGGGCGGTGGCCGAGATCCCTGGTGTGGCCAAGGAGGACATCTCCCTGAGGTGCACCGGCAACATGCTCTCCATCAAAGTGGACGCGCCCGGCAGGAGGTTCGAGAAGGACCTCGCCCTGCCCTGCGAGGTCGACATCGACTCCGCGAAGGCGGAGTACAACAACGGCCTCCTGGAGGTGACCCTGAACAAGGTGTCGCCTACCCAGGAAGGCAGGACGATCACCATCGAGTGATCCCCTGCAAGGAGGGGGCAACCCCTCCCTCAAAACCCCGGGTCGGGAATCCGGTCCGTATGAGAACCGTTTTTCATTTCTGACTGTTTCGTATAAACACGGATCATCGCCGATCGGACATGACCCAGATCATCCAGACGTCGGAGGATCCATGGTAGCGATCGTCTTCACTCATCGTGTTTCCAAATTGTTAGATATATAAGCTCACAGACGTGTGTTGCCATGGTTCTACACTATGTGACGGTTTGCCCGTACTGCGTGTACAACACAATGAAAGGAGAGCGAGGAGCATGTATGATGTGGCTCACGCATCGAGATCGGGCATCATGGTCGCTTGCACACTGCCATTCATGACCATGACATGTGCATTCGCCGCAGACGTGACCGAAACGGAACAGGGACAAGACGTCATGAAGACCGACTTCATGGAATACACGATGAGGAGCGACGGGGCCGAGTACGCACACGACACCCGGATGGGGAACCCACCCTCGAACACGTTCACAGGAGGTGATGACTCTGCAGACGCTTGAGTATCAGATGTGGAGGTACCCGTACTTCGTCATAGGATTCATAGTGCTGACTGTCCTGACCCTGGGACTCCTACGGACGGTCTATGCCGAAGACCCCGTAGCTGCACTCGTCCCGTATGCAATATTCATCGTGGCGGACATCGTCCTCACTCTCGTGCTGACACATGGAAGGAAACATAAGCTCCTAGACGACAGGGTCGAGGTATCCGGACTAACGGGAAGGACGACAGTGGAGTACTCGGACATCCAGGAGGCGATCGTCACACACACCGCCCTGAGCTTCAGGATTGGCGGCACCATCAAGGACAACAAGGTCGTCATCATCAGGAAAGATGGGAGCTCGGTGTCCGCGCTTCTCTGGGAACCGGACGGGTTCTATGAGGAACTCAGAAGACGCGCAGGGCTTGAGCCCGACACTCGTCGTCGCCTCGAACAATATTATTAATAGGGCTCCCCCATCGCTTCGCTGATTAGCATGCACTGGGCAGATGTTATTGCCAAGGACGTGGTGGACAACTGCGACCACCCGCTCATCGCCACCGGCATCAGCCCCACAGGGATCCTCCACGTAGGGAGCCTGAGGGAGGCCATCACCGGCGAGTCGATCCGTAGCGCGGTCGAGGCCACCGGAGCGGATGTCAAACTCATCTACATCATCGACGACTTCGACCCCCTGAGGAAACGCTACCCGTTCCTCCCCGAGGAGTACGAGAAATACGTCGGCATGCCCATCTGCCGCATCCCCTGCCCGTGCGGGAAGCACAACAACTACGCCCACCACTTCGTGCAGCCCTTCCTCGACACCATCGAGACCCTCGGAATGCACTGCGAGGTCATCTGGACCCACGAGCTCTACGAGAAGGGCAAGTTCGCCCCGTGGATCGACAAGGCCATCACGAAGCGCGAGGAGGTCATCCAGATCCTGCACGACGTCACCGGCAAGGACATGGACCCCAACTACGCCCCGTACAACCCCGTCTGCAGCAAGTGCGGACGCTTCTGCCACCCCAAGTTCGACACCTACTCCTACCCCCACCTGGAGTACGAGTGCAGCTGCGGCAACAAGGGCAGGGTCAACATCGAGAAGGAGGAGGGAAAGCTCACATGGAGGCTCGAGTGGCCTGCCAAGTGGATGATCTTCGGAACCTCCACCGAGCCGTTCGGCAAGGACCACGCCGCCGCCGGAGGGTCATACGACTCCGGCAAGGTGATCATCGACAAGATCTTCGGAGGCAAGGCACCCTTCCCCATACCCTATGAGTTCGTCCAGCTCAAGGGCGTCGGACAGATGCACAAGTCCCTCGGAAGCCCCGTCACCGGCCTGGATGCCATCCAGATGATGCCCCCAGAGGTCCTCAACTACCTGTTCCTGAGGGTCAACCCCTCCAAGAGCATCGACTTCGACTCCGGAATCGGAGTCCTGGACATGTGCGACGAGTACGACAGGATGGAGAGGCTCTACTTCGAGGGCGAGTGGTCGGAGTCCGAGGACAACGCCGTCGCGGCGTACAAGATCGCACAGCACAACCACATCCCCAAGAAGCTGCCCCTGCAGGTCTCCTGCAGGCACCTCGTAAACGTGGTCCAGATGGCCTCCGACTTCGACGAGGTCGTCACCATCCTCAAGAGGACCATGGACCTTTCCGAGGCCACCATGGAGGACATGGACAGGCTCAAAAAGAGGGTGGAGTGCGTGAAGTACTGGCTCAACGGATTCGCTCCAGACATCGTCAAGTTCAGCATCCGTCAGACCATCCCGACCTCCATCGACCTGTCGGTCAACGAGAAGATCTTCTTCCAGGAGCTCGTGAACCGCCTGAACGACGCCGAGTGGAACGTCGAGAACATCAACAAGGTGTTCAACGACGTCGCCAAGAGCCTGCCCATCGGCACGAAGGGGGGCTACAAGGCGATGTACAAGATCCTCATCGCCAAGGAGGCCGGCCCCAGGCTGGCGCTCTTCCTGGCGAGCATGGACAAGAAGTTCGTCATCAACAGGCTCGTCCAGGCCGCCGCCCAGTGATCCGGGGATGGGGCCGGAAGGCCCCTCCCTCCCAAACACCATACGCTCCGCCGAGTCATTTCACTCGGAACATCTGGCACAGTCGTCACGACGTTCGAAGTGACGTGTGTCAGTTATTTATAGAAGTATTACCACTCAATTACGCATGGGTAGGAACGACCTCATCAACACAACGAGGGCGATCCTCGCCAAGGCGGGGTTCGACGTGTCGTCCGCCCTCAGCCTCAGGGGGATCTGCTTCGACGTCGTCGCCAGACTCGACGACAGGGTTCTGATAATCAAGGTCCTCAGCAACATAGACGCGTTCTCCAAGGACAACGCCGAGGAGCTCAAGACGCTTGCCGAGGCTCTCGGCGCGACCCCGATCGTCATCGGGGAGAGATCGAGCTCCGGCTCGCTGGAGGCAGGCATCGTCTATTCGAGATTCAACATATCCATCATATCCAACGACACGCTGGCAGACCTCCTGCTGGAGGATGCCCCGCCGTTCATCTTCGCCGCGCCCGGAGGCCTCTACGTGAGGCTGGACAGCGAGCTGCTGAGGGCCGCCCGCGAGGAGCGCGGCATAAGCCTGGGCACCCTTGCGGAGACCGCCGGCGTTTCCAGACGCACGATCCAGATGTATGAGTCGGGCATGGGCGCGATGATAGATGCGGCCCTCCGTATCGAGGAATATCTGGGCCTCCCCATTGTGGAGCCCATCGACCCGTTCGAGTTCAAGAGCAAGGAGCGCAGCTGCGAGGAGCGTTCGGAGACCGAGAGGATCGACACGTTCGCGGTCAACCAGCTGTGCAACCTGGGATTCTCGGTCAGACCCGTCATCAGGAGCCCGTTCGAAGCCGTCAGCCACAACGACAAGGCCCTCATGCTCACCGGCGTGGGGTCGGACGACGCCAAACTGGTGCAGAGAGCGGTCGTGGCATCGGACATCGCGCGCATCATGAACCGGTTCTCGGTCCTCATTGTGGAGCGCAAGCACGACCGCGACAACATAGACTCCACGGCTGTGGTCTCCAACGACGAACTGAAGAGGATCGAGGCCCCGGAGGACCTCACCGAGCTCGTGGCCTCCAGGGGGACGAAGAAATGATCGAGATCCCCGTCGGGGAGTGCAAGGTATGCATACTCCCGGTCATCAACGGGCTGGGATCCGAGGCCGACAGGGTCCGTGAGGCCTTCGGAGGGTTCGAGGCATACGGCATCTCCATGGGAATCGAAGGGATCCGCGCCATCAGGGACAGGGCAGGACTCGAGGGCGACTTCGAGGTCAGCGAGCTCGACCTGGTGTACGCGCACAGGATGCAGGAGCTCACGGGCGAGCAGGTGGAGATGCCCTCCCCTGCGATGTGCACCCTCGTGGACCTCTGCACGGAGTCAGGCGACGACGTGCTGCCGTTGGACATGAACGACACCGCGTTCACCGAGCTGTACTGCGATACGGTCAACGCCTGGGATTTCGTGAAGGAGCACCGTCTGGCCAAGAAGGGCATGAAACGCAGGTTCTCCTCATCCACCGCCAGGGAGTTCGCCCTGGAATGGGACGACTACATCAACGGCGTCAAAGGATACAGACAGGTCTCCGAGAAGAGGGAGGCATACATGGCAAACCGCATCAGGGATGTCTCCAAGGTCAGGGGCAGCCTCCTGGCCGTCATCGAGGTCGAGCGGGCGCAGGCGGTCGCCGACCTGCTCAGGTGAGAACATGGCATGTGACAGATGCGAAGAGAGCCGCGAGGCGGGATACGCCTTCTGCATGCACTGCGGGGAGCCTCTGGATTCCTGCCCGGACTGCGACGCCTCAAGGGAGAAGGGCTACGACTTCTGTCCCACCTGCGGCAGGAGACTGACCGCCGAGGACAGCGGACGCAGGAGCCCGTACAGGACGTTCATAGCCGCAGGGGCCGTCATCCTGGCCATCCTGCTCATCGCCGAGGCGGTGGCCCTGGTGGCCGGAGCTCCGAGCGTCTGGGATTGGGCGGCGGACGCCGTCGTGAGCGTGCTGATCCTGAAACCGGAACTCCATGTAGCCGGGCACATAGACGGTCTGGCCCTGCAGCTGTTCTGGGTCATCCAGGTGGTCGTGCTGATCGCCTGCCTGATACTGCTCTTCCGTCAGACGCTGCCGGCGCTCAAAGCCCCCGGGAACGAGATGATGGACAGGCTTGAGGGCACACCCCTGTACTGGATGGCCCTGGTCCTGTGCGCCACCCTGGTGCTCAACGTCGTCTGCGCCCTGCCGTCGGTGGGATCGTCCATCGATATAGACAACCCGATAGGGTTCGTCCCGGATGCCCTCTACGCCTACGCCAACGCGGCCGTCTGGGAGGAGGTCATCACCCGCATCGTGTTCATCGGCGTCCCTATGGCGATCCTGGCCGCGTGTCACCTCAGGAAGGACTTCTGGAAGTACCTCCTGGGAGGATTCGGCATGAGCCGCCTCGCCATCGTCCTGATATTCGCATCCGCCCTTGTGTTCGGATTCGCGCACATGAGCGGATGGGGCCTCTGGAAGGTGCTGCCCACATTCATATCGGGTATCGCACTCGGATACCTCTACGTGCGGTTCGGCGTCCACATCTCGATAATGATGCACTTCGCCATCGACTACATGGCCGTGCTCCTGGAAGGGGCCATGATGTCCGTCGTCAGCCTGATCGTGTTCGCGATGCTCCTGATAGGCATAGTATGCCTGATGGAGCTCGCGAGAAGGATCTGGACATCCAGGTCCGCGATCCGTGAGATGCCTGCGGTGATGCCTCCGGATCAGGAGAGCATCTTCTCCAAGCGGGAATGAGATTCGACCGCGGACGGGAAGTCCTTCGACTCGATGATGTAGTTGCCGCGGTAGGACGAGAGAAGACTCAGGACGTGCGGGAAGTCTATCTCCCCGTCACCGATGGTCAGATGCTCATCCCTCTGGCCGCGGTTGTCGTGGATGTGGACGTTGACGATCCTGTCCCCGAACGTCTCCACCATCGCGTCGATCTGCCCCATCGTGTTCGCATGTCCTATGTCGAAGCATATCCCCAGGTCGGTCCCGTCGACGATGTCCGCCAGCGATGCCGCCGTCCTCCCCAGGAAGAACGGGAAACTGGGCATGTTCTCGATCGCCAGGGTCATGCCGTACTCCTCGCCCGCCTTCTCCAGCACCCTCATCGAGCGCTTCGCACGCTCCGTCGCACGTGCCTCCGTGTCGTTCACGGACATGGAGGACAGACCGGGATGGATGGTGACGGTCACGGCATCGATCTCCGCCGCCGAGCGGATGGTGTCCGTCAGGACCTCCACCGATGCCTCCATGAGCCTGTCCGTGAGGGCCCCCACGTTCAGATCGCATATCGGGGCATGGACCGAGCAGGTCATCCCGCGGGAGCGCATCATGTCCCTGATCCCCTCCTCCCTGCCGACGATGATGTGGTCGGCCTCGGAGAAGATCTCCCAGTGGCGGAACGAACCGGCAACACGGTCGACCCAATCCTCCATGGGACGGCTGCTGAAGTGCGTGCAGGACATGCCGATCATGGCTTGACCTCCTCACCGTCCACCGTCATGGGGGCGACCCTGTCGATGAGGAGTTCGATGTCATCATCCTCCACGATGACCTCTATCGCCCCGAGGACCGGGTTCCTGTCGGCGAAGGACACCTTGCCGACCGTGGCCACCTGCTTGTTCAGACTCATGTGGGTCCTGTTGCCGTGCATGTTCTTCAGAAGGATGGAACGGGACGCATCGAGGATCTTCTGCCTGCGGATCAGCCTCCCGAAGCCGTCCAGGGACGATGCGGTGCCCTCGTATCCGTTCTCCCCCAGCTCCAGATCGGCATCCGGGAACACGGCCTTCACGGCTGCGAGGACCTTCTCGGGATCCTCGCTGGGGTTGACTGGACATGTGATGGTGACGACGGTCATGCCCATGCCAGTCATGTACTCGTATTTAAATTGGACAAATGAGGCCACCGTGAAACCCCGATCACCGATGGTTCCCGGGTTGCCGGGATACTAATAAGAAGTCCCCATGCATCGGGTCGTTCATGAAAGAGGAGATCCTGTCGGCGGCAGCGAAGAGGAAGATTTTCTTCTCACCGGATGCCATGGAGATGATCCTCTCGAACAACGACCCGATGGGGTTCGCGAACACCGTCTTCTCCCATCTGTCGTCCAACATGATGTTCGTGAACAGACAGGACATCATGGACTGCATCGCCGGGGACAAGATCCTGTTCGAATCCCCGAAGGAGGTCAAGCCGAAGAACAGGTTCACCTCGGACCTCACCGTCATGAAGGGGACCGATGTCACCGGCGAGTCCACCTGCGAGGGGAAGATAAACGACTTCGCCCAGTACTTCAGGAGCCGCTTCTTCACCCTCAAGAGGCTAATCGAGAAGCGCAA
>CAZLMR010000053.1:0-7272 GCA_964560575.1 uncultured Methanomassiliicoccales archaeon
TCCTTGCTTCTCATGGACCATGGTAATGCGAGGCTGTAGAAAAGGGATGAGATGTTCCCGACCCCATTGCAAGCGGAGGGGCCGGGTTCCGTTCAGTTTCCGGACCCGACGGGTCTGTCCATGGGCTGCCCGCAAGTGGGGCACATGGAGAACGGATAGAGAGCCGGGATTTCATGTCCGCAGTAGGCGCATCTCATGAGACTTAACAATCGGTGAGGAGGTTAAAAGTGGTTCCCAGCTACCCCTCAGAGCATAAACAACCCTTGCAGAAGTTGGATGGGTCAGCGTTTCGGGGTCTGGCACATCCTCCCCCTTCTACCCGATTACGGGTTGGTCCGATGCCCCTCCCACACCTCATCGTGATGCCGCGGGATCCCATGTTCGTGCCCTGTCCATACCACACGGACTCCGATGTTGTAGGCGGCGCCACCGTTCCCTGAAGGTCCGTATTTCAGGCTCTCTCCGAATGTGGGTTGCGACTTCTGTTCATCCATATAGCCAGACGTCTCGGACCGAGGGCAGGGGGGGGGGGGCCATCCCCATCAGATGCCTTCATGCCGCCCCTCTGTTCCAAACCTTAATGACAGTCCCGCGCATACGACGGCGCCATCCATGATTACTCACACTTTCCAGATACTGCCGTCCGTCGGCGCCAAGAAGGAGAAGGCGATATGGGAGGACGGGGTCCGCACCTGGGACGAGTTCCTCTCCGCGGATTCGGTTCACACGATGAGGCCCGAGGCCAAGGAGAGAGGGGACATCCTGCTGACCCAGGCCTCCGAGCTTCTGGACGACGGGGACTCCCGCTCGCTGGCAGACATGATGCCGAAGGGGGAGGTGTGGAGGATGTACCGCCATTTCAGGGACTCCGCGGCTTATCTGGACATCGAGACCGACGGGCTCTCCAGGGACTCCCTGGTGACCGTCGTCACCGTCCATCGTCCCGGGGACACCGTAACCCTCACGGAGGGCATCGATCTCACGCCGGACGCCCTGGCACAGGCTCTGGACGGCGTCTCGCTCCTCGTGACCTTCAACGGCAGCTGCTTCGATGTCCCGGTGCTCAGGAACAGCTTCCCTGAGGTGGACTGGGACATACCGCAGTTCGACCTGCGCTTCGCATCCAGGAAGGTCGGTTATCGCGGGGGGCTGAAGCCGCTGGAGATCGAGATGGGGATAACCAGGTCAGAGGACATCGAGGGGGTCGACGGCGCCGATGCCGTCCGTCTCTGGAAGATGTGGGAGAGGCACGGGGACCGCGACTCGCTCGAGATCCTGACCGAGTACAACCGCGCCGACACGGTGAACCTGGAGAGGATCGCCGACACGATTTATGAAAGGCTGGTGAGGGAGCATGCCGGCTTCCGCTGGTGACCTCCGCAGGATGCAGAGGGACCTCGATGCCGCGGCGTCGCAGCTCAGGGACGCGGACGACATCCTGATAATATCGCACATCGACGCCGATGGGATATCGGCGGGTGCCGTCGCCGACATCACCGCCGAGAGACTCGGAAAGAGGCACGATGTCAGGTTCGAGAAGAAGATCTCCGAGGAGACCGTCGAGGCGATCAACTCCTCGGAGCAGAGCCTGGTATGGATCTGCGACCTCGGAAGCGGATACCTGTCGGAGTTCACCAGGGACGGCATCGTCGTCACGGACCACCACGTCCCGGATCCCAGATGGAGGAGGAAGCAGACCGTCCTCGACAGCTTCACAGGGATCACCCATCTCAATCCGCACGCATACGGCATGGACGGCTCATACGAGGTCTGCGGCGCCGGAATGACGTACCTCCTGTCGAAGGCCGTGGATCCTTCCAACGTCGACCTGGCGTACCTGGCGGTGGTCGGCGCGGTCGGGGATTTCCAGGACTCCGGACACTCGGGTCTGGTGAGCCTCAACAGGGTCATCGTCGATGACGCGTGCGCCAACGGCGACCTGGTCGTGGATCACGATCTGAGGTTCTTCGGAAGGGAGACCCGTCCGATAAACCAGTATCTGCAGTTCAGCAGCGATCCGCAGATCCCGGGGCTCAGCGACAACGCGTCAGGATGCCTGCAGTTCCTCGATTCCATGGGGATCAGAGGCAAGGACGGCGGCAGATGGAGGGTCTGGAACGACCTCTCCCCCGAGGAGAGGGAGCGCGCCACAGGACGCATCCTCGAACTCGTAGGTCCGGATCAGGAGTCGAGGGCCTTCGGCGAGATGTACACGTTCCCCAACATGCCCCGCGGGACGGGCCTGAGGGATGCCAAGGAGTTCGCCACCGTCTTGAACTCGTGCGGCAGGTACGAGGATGCAGGGACGGGGTTGAGGATCTGCCGCGGCGACATGTCCGCGCTCAAGGACGCTGAGAGGAACCGTGCGGAGCACCGCAGGCACATCTCATCGGCGATGTCCTACATCAAGGACAACCATCTGCTCAGGGAGAGGCGCTTCATCCAGTGGTTTGACGCCGGCTCCGAGATAAAGGAGACCGTGGTGGGCATAGTCGCGGGAATGGTCCTCAGTTCCGGTGAATGCACCCGCAACATCCCGATAATAGCCTTCGCCGACTCGGACGATGGGACGAAGGTATCCGCCAGGGCGGACAGGAGCCTGGTCGACCGCGGTCTAGACCTGTCTAGCGTCATGAAGACCGCGGCGGAGCTGGTCGGAGGCTATGGGGGAGGGCATACGGTTGCTGCCGGAGCGACGATCCCGCCGGACAGGAAGGAGCAGTTCCTCGACATCGTGGAGGATCTGGTGTCCTCGCAGGTCGAATGACGGCGGAACGCCGCCGGGACCGATGGGGGTGTCCAGCCCGTTCGGCAGCTTCGCGACTATGTCCTCGCACTGCGCCTGCCTCAATGCCTCCAACACATGTTCGGGGGTGGCATCCGGTCTTCCGAGGCGGACGTTGTTCAGAAGGGTGTCCCTGACAGGGTGTTGTTCTGGAACACATACGATTCCAGACCCGACAGGTCCCCTGAGGAGATGTCCCTCAGGTCGATCCCGCCGATCGAGACCCTGCCCTGCTGTGGATCCCAGAACCGGGCAGCAAGGCTGGCGATGGTGCTCTTTCCTACCGCTGGGCCCGACAAGTGCCGTGACTGTCCCCGGCCTCAGAGTCATGGAGACGGCCTCGACTGCCGGCCTGTCAGATCCCGGATATGTGAAGGTGACGCCTTCGAAGCGCACGGTCATGTCATCGGGGACCTTCGGATCTTCGGCCTCGGGGAGGGGTTCCATCGCCATGAGCCCGTCGATTCTGCTCAGGGCGTCGTCGACCTTGTAGCCGTCCTCGCTCGAGTACATTATCCTGACGAGCAGGATCGCCACGAGCGGGGAGAACACGACATAGAACAGGAAATCGCTGATGAACTCGGAAGTGACGTTCTCCAGGCCTCCAGTTATGGCCATCGCGGCAACGATCAGGAATGCGAACGACAGGTTTGCGAACACCATGTAGGCCACCATGCGCTTCTTGCACCATCTCGCGTAGCCGCTGGCGAACTCCCCGTACCTGAGGATGGACTCCTTGAACGTCTGGAAGGTGTGGACGGTCTGCTGGAACGTCTTCACCACGGAGATCCCGCGTACGTACTCGACCGCCTCCTTGTTCATGTCTCCCAGTGCGCCCTGGTAGACGCCCATGAACTCAGCCAGGACCTTGTTCCCCATCATGGTGTACATGACGGCGATCGAGACCGCTATGGGGACGATGCAGGCGATTCCCAGGCGCCAGTCGTTCCAGGAACCGTCGGGAAGTCCGGAGGTGGCTCCAGAAAATGGAGGAACCATCTTGGACAAGAAAATCACAGCATTGGTCGCGGCCGTGGTGGCCGTGGTCATAATCGCCGCCGTCGTCTGGGCACTGAACCCGGGCGGGGACGATGGAAAGGACGAGGGGTCGGACACGGTCGTCGTGACAGACATGACCGGGGAGGAGGTCGAGGTGACGCTCCCGGTCGAGAGGGTCGCGATAACGAGCTCCAGCCTCCTTGACATGTTCATAATCCTCGCCGGTGAGGACTGGGCGGACTACGTCTGCATGATGCCATCGGACCTGCAGACTAGGGAGCCCGCAAAGTACGACCTGCTCATGGAGACGTACCCGCAGCTCGCGGACGTCCCGACATCGCCAGACCTGTACTCGTCCGGCTCGTTCCCGGATGAGACCATCGCGGTCACAGAGCCCGATCTGGTCCTTCTCGAGTATCCCACCATGCAGTGGCTGCAGTACGATGAGAGCAACTACCCCATCCTGACCAGCATGGGCGTTTCGGTCCTCCAGCTGGACATGTACACGGATCCGTTCGCCGAGGGGGCCATCGACACCAACATGAACGCCCTCGGTGCGGCCCTCGGACAGCAGGAGCGCGCCGATGAGATCATCGCCTTCTGGTACGAGCAGTTCGACCTCGTGGGGTCCATCCTGGATTCCGTTCCGGAATCCGAGAAGACCCTCGTCGCATACACAGAGATCATGGGGTCCGGGCAGATCCCGTCATCGGCGTACGGGATGACAGGCACCATGGGATTCAGCGAGCTGACGTTCGTGGGTGTCACCAACAGCAGCGACCAGGCGACGGAGACGTACAGCTATGAGAGGCTGCTGTCGATTGATCCCGACTACATCATCATAGCCGTTTCGTCGTACTATCAGCAGGGTGACGCCGGATACGCTCTCGGATACGGGGTGACGTCCACGGAGGCCGCCCAGCAGGTGGTCGAGGAATACAAGTCGAGGCCGGGATGGTCGAACCTCACCGCGGTGCAGAATGACAACATCATCCTCTACTACCCGGAGCTCGGGTTCACACCTGCGGCATTCGAGAAGGTGCTCTATCTCGCGGAGTTCCTGTACCCGGAGTACTGCGGGGACCTGGACGCCGACGCCGTCATGGACGAGTACTTCGACCGGTTCCTGCCTTTCGACGTGACAGGGCTCTGGTACTACAAGGCGGCCTGATCATGAAGTCCTCCGTTGGAGCCTCCCTCTACCGGGGAATAGTGAAGAGGAGGAAGACGGTCCTCGCGGTCTCGATCCTGGTGACCGTGCTGGTCTTCCTCGTGGACGTATCCCTGGGACCGATGAGGTACGGCCTGGCGGAGGTCATCCAGGCCATTTTCAACCCGGACCCGGAGTCGGTGATATACTCCGTGGTCTGGGAATCCCGCATCCCCGAGGCGCTGACGGCGCTCCTGGTGGGGCTGGCCCTCGGGATGGCCGGGGCGGAGATGCAGACCATCCAGGACAATCCGCTGGCCGAGCCCTATACACTGGGCATATCGACGTCGGCGGCGTTCGGGGCATCCCTCGTGATCGCCTTCGGGCTCGGGGGTTCCGTGTTCGGGGACTACGCCCAGCCGGTGCTGGCTTTCGCATGCGCCATACTCACGTGCTTCGTGATCTACTCGGTCGCGAGGTCCCGCTCCGGCGACAGGAACACGATCATCCTGCTGGGTGTCGCCATGCTCTTCCTGTTCCAGTCCCTGGTCTCGCTGATCCAGTCGGTCTCGTCCAGGGACAGTGCCAACGCCATAATGTTCTGGATGTTCGGCAGCCTCGACAGGACCGAGTGGGTGGACCTGCTGATAATAGCGGTCGCCATAGCGATCGCCGCCGTGTTCTTCGCCATGAACTTCTGGAGGCTCACAGCGCTGAAGATGGGCGACTCCAAGGCGAGGAGCCTGGGTGTTGATGTGGGGCGGCTCAGGAGGAATGTGCTCCTCGCGGTCTCCGCAGTGACGGCTCTGGCGGTCAGCTTCGCCGGTACGATCGGGTTCATCGGACTCGTAGGCCCGCACATGGCACGCATGCTCGTGGGGGAGGACCAGAGGTTCCTGATGCCGATGTCCGCGGTCTGCGGGGCGCTGATGCTCCTGGCGGCGGCCATCGTCTGCAAGCTCCTGGAGAGCGCCGTCTCCCTGCATATAGGGGTCGTGACGTCCCTGGTCGGCGTCCCGTTCTTCATATACATGATAATGCGCAGCAAGAGGTCGGCGGCATGAGGCTGGAGGTCAATGGTCTGCGTTTCTCCTACGGCGACTCCGAGGTGCTGAGAGGTGTCACCCTGGGTTTCGACCGCGGGATCCTGTCCCTGATAGGGCCTAACGGAGCAGGCAAGTCCACGCTGGTGAAGTGCATCTCCGGTGCCCTCAGACCCAGCTCTGGCACTGCGTTCTTCGACGGCAGGGATCTGTTGGCCGGTCGCGACCAAGACATAAGGATGGCCTACATGTCGCAGGAGCAGCCCCGGATCAGCGGGATGACGGTCCTGGAGGTCATGCTGCTCGGGAGGCTGGAGAAGCTCTCGATAGCGGTCTCCGACGAGGACCTGGATGCCGCATACGGGGCGTTGGAGCTCCTGGGGATAGAGGAACTGGCCGAGCGGGACATGGGGGAGCCGAGCGGAGGACAGAGCCAGATGGTTCTGATCGCCCAGTGCCTCGTATCGGATCCGGACATAGTTGTGCTGGACGAGCCCATGAACAACCTGGACATGTGCAGGGAGCTGGAGATGTTCGAGGTGATGTCGGAGATCACGCGCGCCAGGGACCTGACCACCGTGATGATCCTGCACGACATCAACTTCGCATGTCGCTTCTCCGATCGGCTCGCCGTCATGAGGGACGGCGAGGTGTGCGGCTGCGGACGTCCGGAAGAGGTCGTGACAGAGGGGATGATCAGGGACGTCTACGGCGTCGAGGCGGAGGTCTCCACCGACGCCGGCGGACGCGTCCGTGTGGACCCAGTACGCTCCATCCGCAGACGGTAACGTCTCTAAACCAAGGCCTGGCCAGACCATACCTTAAAAGGGGTGCCGACGGATTCCTGATGCATGTCGGAAATCCTTCAGAAGAACAAGGAATACGCAGAGGTCATGAAGAACGTCATGAGGCTCAGGGGAGAGCCCGTGGCGGTCAGGCTCATCCGCAAGGGAGAGGCCTGGCCCGAGGGCTACACGGAGCCCGAGAACCAGCTCAGCCACTGCCAGGCGATCTTCAGGGCGAAGGAGGGCGAGTCCTTCAAGCTCCCCCTGAAATCCGAGAACTGCATGGTTGGATGCTCCGCCCTCAACATGACAGCCACCCCCGAGAAGGTCGCTTCCGGAGACTTCCACGCCGGCATCGGCATGCACGACTCCGCGGCCGCGGCCGGGAAGATGATCTCGGACCGCATGGTCGTCCCGTTCGAGAACGAGGGGGAGATCGTCTGTCCGTTGAAGGACGCGGACTTCGTCCCGGATGTCGTCACCATCGAGGACATCCCCGAGCGTGTCTAC
>CAZLMR010000054.1:0-7193 GCA_964560575.1 uncultured Methanomassiliicoccales archaeon
CGCGAAGCTGAGCTCCGAAAAGGGTTCGAGCTACAGGCACATGGTCGAGGACACCGACGGGAAGCTGTCGGAGTTCCGGACGGACCTCACGGACGACCTCGTGGGGATGCCCAGGGAGGAGCAGTCGAAGGTCATCATGCTCACCATCGATAGGGACGACTCCGCCGTCAAGGCGCTCGGATGCAGAAAGAAGGAGGCGGACGAGGCGTACATGGCCGCCGTCGAGAAGAAGGCCGAGGCCGGCAGCCTGGATGCCAAGTTCCAGGAGCTGGAGGCCGTCGAGCGCAGGCTCACGGACCTGGATTCCAGAAGGGAGGAGTTCGAGAGGAAGGTTGCCATGCGCGACATGATCGCCCGTTCCGCCCCCGTGGTCGCTGCCGAGACCGAGATGAAGGCCCAGAACGCCAGGCTTCGGACCGTCGAAGAGGAGCTGGAGAGCGCCGAAGCCGGTATCGGAAGGCTGACGGAGACCCTGTCGGAGCTGGATTCGAGGTCGGAGGAAATCGAAAACGCCAGGAAGGAGGTCGATGAGCTGGGCTTCGCGAACTCCCGCATCAGGGACATGATGCCCAGGTACGCCAGGGCAAGGTCCCTGTCCGACACCGTGCAGAGACTGGAGGGGACGATCGACCAGACCTCCAGGTCCAGGGAGAGTTCGCAGAAGAGCCTCGCCGAGTTCGAGACGGAGCTGTCGGATGTCGTGTCGAGGATCGAGGGATCGTCGGATGCGGAGGCGAGGCTGGCATCGGGGGCCGCAAAGCTGGAGACCATCCGTGCTGAATCGAACAGGCTCCGCAACGAGAGGGCCTCTGGATCCGCCACTCTGGAGCTGGAGTCGCAGATCAGGAGGCTGGAGAACTCGTTCTCCATGCATGACACGCAGGTGAGATCCCTCTCCGATCAGCTCGAATCGTCCGAATCCCTCTTCCTCAGATCCCAGGCGGGGATGCTGGCATCGGGGCTCGTCGACGGCGAGCCGTGTCCGGTCTGCGGTTCGGTGCACCATCCCTCCCCGGCTTCGGTCCCCGACGGTGTCCCCGACCGCGAATCCATAAACAGGCTCAGGAAGAGGAAGGAGAAGGAGGAGGATGCCAGGTCCAAGGCGGCCGAGGAGCTGGCCGCCCGCCGCGCCGAGTACGGGACCGGACTGGCGAGACTGAGGGAGGCGTCCGGATGCGAGGGCGACGCATCCGCATGCATGGACGCGCTCGACAGGGCCATCGCCGATTCCGATGACAGGGAATCGGATCTCGCCACGGAGGTCAGGGACCTGAAGATGCTGATCTCTGGACTGGAGAAGCTCAGGGAGAGGAGGTCCTATCTGGAGGACCGCCGCGAATACATGAGGAGGTCCGTAGAGGACCTCTCCCAGAGGATGTCCTCCCTCGAGGCGGAACTGGCCGCCGCGAGGGCGGAGATGGCCACGGTCGGCGAGGGTCTGACATACGGGTCCGAGGAGGAGGCCCTGGCCGCCATGAGGTCCAACGAGGAGGTCATCGCCGAGAGGACCGCGTTCATCGAGGACATCGGCTCCCGCAGGACGAGAGCCGAGAAGGACCTGGCCGTACTCACCAACGGCAAGGAACAAGCCGAGAGGGAGATCGACACACTGGTGCCCCTCATCGACGAGGCGGGGAGGAGGCTGAACTCCATGCTGACGGACCTCGGCCTCGACATGGAGGGCTTCCACAGACTGTCCGGGATCGACATCGACGCACTGAACACCGAGATCACCGGATACACCTCGGAGAGGGACCACTGCGCCATGAGGTCCTCCGAGCTTCGCACGGAACTCGACGGAAGGGGCAGACCAGACATGGAGGAGGTCGAGAGGGCCGTCGACGAGTGCGTGGCAGTCAGGGATTCGATCGGGGAGGAGCTCGCCGTCGCATCGGAGAGGCTCAACCGCAACCGGTCGCTGTGGGAATCCCTGCAGGCCAGGTGGGAGGAGCTGGAGAAGCGCGGAAAGGAGCTGGACGCCCTGCAGGAGATGGCGGACGCAGCCAACGGCAGACTGTCGGGCTCCGTCAAGATCCAGTTCGAGCAGTTCGTACAGGCCCGGTACTTCGACAGGGTCCTGGAATCGGCCAACTCGAGACTCTCCGACATGTCCGGTGGGAGGTTCGAGCTCTGCAGGAAGACCGACAGCACCGACCTGAGATCCCAGACCGCACTGGACATCGACGTCCTGGACAACTTCACAGGAAAGGTGAGGACGGTGAAGTCACTATCCGGAGGGGAGTCCTTCAAGGCCGCCCTTTCCCTCGCCCTCGGCCTCTCGGACACCATCCAGATGGTGGCAGGGGGCTGCAGGGTAGATGCGCTGTTCATCGACGAGGGCTTCGGATCCCTCGACTCCGACTCCCTCAACCAGGCCCTGGATGTCCTCGACGGGTTGACCGCGGGTAACGTCATGGTCGGTGTGATATCGCATGTCGACCTGCTGAGGGAGAGGATCGACAGGAAGATCTGCGTCACACGCAGGAAGGAGGGAAGCGTGGTGGAGACCGTCGTGGACTGAGGGGCTGTACCGTCCAGAGCCGCAAACGACGGCCCGGAAACCCATTCCCTCCGCTCAGCGGAGGGCCTTTTCTCATCACAGATATGGATGGCCGTTCGGATCGGATCCAGACGTCATGATGGATATGACATCCCGCAACGTGCGTGCACGGTATCATGCTTAAATCCGTTCATAGAAGAAGGGGGTCTTGCCGGTCGGGCTAGGGAATCCCGACCGGCGGGAGAGATCACATGATACTTATGATCCTCCGGAGAACACTCAGTGTCCGCATCTCCCTATCGATCAAGTCCGTTAAGATCGATATCGAGATTTCCGTTCAGTGATGAACGAAGGAACCCTACCCGTTTTCGGGCCCGGTTCTGTAGCAGCAGAACCAGTCGTTCCAGATGAATATGCATTGATAGATATTTGAATAATTGCTATCGATTAATTAATCACAATAACATTCATCTGTCGGATAACCAAACAGCGGACGAGCCACCTCTGTATGGATGCCTTGGAAACATGATGAAGTGATGATTCTGGAGATTCCGACCAGGTCTCCGGATGAGTCCTGACCGGAATCCCCACTGGACCGGAACCTCGGCTCCGGTCAACTGATGGTGTTTGGGGACGCTCAATCGCGCCTGTTGTGGTAGTGATAGGCCAGAATGGCCAGAACTACAATCACGATGATTGCTATGATCACATAGATCCATGGGAAACCGCCCGCATCATCATCAGGTGCATCCGAATGGATCGGGAATACGTCACCGTCGATGGTGATGATGATATTACGGCTGATGTCCGACAGGGTGTACACTCCCTGGGAGAGGTCCAATACTCCGTAGTCCGAAGTGACGGATACATTGCCGTCCACTTCGAAACCTCCGACTATGCCGACCGTGAATGAGACGGAGTTGGACGTCTGACCGACGATCTGGTACTCGAGACCCGCCACACAGCTGAAGGTGACCACGCATGTGCGATCGACGATCACTGTCGACGAGTTGGACCCGGACCCGCTCCCCAGCCATTTGGCATAGATCGTCATGTCACCGGTCACGGGCTGCTTGGGGTCGAACTCCTCCCGCATCTGTTGGTCGACGTACCAGCCACCAAACGTGTATCCCTCCTTGACGGGACTCGCGGGGACTATGACATGGTCATCCCCCTCCATCACCAAGGTTGTGTGGCTTATGGTCTGGGTATCCAAAACCCTGGAACCGTCCATGAATGTGACCGTGTACTCATCGTACCCTATGTGCAAGGGTATCAGCGTGACCGTGGCCGAATCTGCGAACTGTCCGTCACTGTAGACATCCTGGGTCACGGTGACCCGGGAGCCGTATGGGACTCCGCTCAGATCGACGCTCGTGGACTCCCCTTCGGATGGGATGCATTCCAGAACGTTCCCGCTCTGATCGACAGCCGACCACTGTATGGTGACCGATGGACGCATCGTCTGATCGTAAGACAGGATTGGATTGTCGCCATAGCAGTAGTAAACCGAACCGTCGGAAACCGCCTCGGCATCCTCCATGAACAACGCCGGCACGAACAATGCGGCCAGTACGACTGCGATGGAGACGATGGTTATTGATTTCAATTCATCACCTGTGTGGATATGGGGCCTTACGGCCCCTCGGAAAGTCCCCTTCTGATCTCAGTTCCCTTCCACGTGGATTCCCGCAGATATGTTGTCGAGGGACGGTGTCACGAACAGGTAGAATCCGATGGTCTCGCCTCCTACTGTGACGACCACACGGTACGCTCCCGTTCCATTGGACGGGATCGTGTATGTCCCAGTAGGATCACTTTTGATAGTTCCAACAATTCCATTACTGTTCACGACTGTCACACTGGTGGCATCGACAAGGGTGTCTTCACCAGTAGAATGCACCGTGAGCACGACGGATTCGTTCTGGACGGCTGCGAAGCTAGAGCCGTTGGTGACATCCTCTGTTGTACCTTCGATGGCCAGTGTGAAGGTGTAGCCCTCGACCGTCTCTTCATACGGAGCGACGGTGATGCTCAGTGTCCCCTGATACGTCTCGCCAGTAGTCCTGTTGGTCGCGACGACGTTGGCTACGACAGGATCCTCACCGGTTGCGACCAACGGGACACCGGAAACGTATCCGGTCTCGGACATGCTGATTCCCGCGGGAAGCTCTGTGGCATACCAGTAGTAGCTGCTGATGCTGCCGAGAAGAGGCTGATAATCTCCACCAGTGGATTCAGAGACAGATTTTCCGAAGACCGTGTCCTCCACCATATTCATTTCGTTCAGCTGGATTGTGTTGGTTGCCGCAGGGACCTGAGTGAGGGTGTAGACATAGTACACGTGTGCGAGAGTCCTGCTGGTCCCTCCCATCTGCACCGTTATCTCACACTGGAGACCGAGGTACTGTGGGGATGTTGCTGAGTCGGCGGAAACTGTGAGCGTGTATGCGCCCGTGGGGTCGGTTGTTTCACGACCGATGTCCACTATGAAACCACTGAGACTGAGACTGTCCTCTTCTTCAGGTTGGGTCGTCAGCGCCCCATCCACCATCGAACGCGAGTTGGTGAAGAGGGTCGTATTCCAAGTGGCACCTGAAGGTGAATCACTGCTGCTGGTCAATCCAACTGCTTTCCATGTGAGGGTGTACGCATAGCCGGCGAATTCCTGCTCGTTGACCCTCAGTTCCCTGGTGGCATCGTTGCCGGACACCACCTGGATCGTTCCGTTCCGATAGATCTCGTCCTGATCCGCGACGGCGTCCGACTGCCCCATCATGAGGGCACCCGACATCGTCACGACGACCATCGAGATCGCCACGATCATTGCTATTGCTTTGCTGTTCATCGTTTCATCCTCCTTCTTGTTCGAGGACCTTCCGTAAATCGTTTGGAATGTGTTTCGCCGGCTCTTCCGGCCTCGTGATACCCGAACGACCCGGGCTCGAGAGTTTCATGTCGCATCCAACGGTCATATCGCATCCAATCCCGGTACCGAGATCAGAATGATGTTCATCGGTCCACCGGACAGGATCAGACCTCCTGTCCCCTCCGGACATCCGGTCACCGAGACCTCCGCCGTTACCTCCCCAGGCGTGTAGGTGGCGGTAACAACCTCCCCGTCAACGACTGCCGACAGTGACACAACCGAATCTATGCCGTCGACTGGATTCATCTGGTGGGGGCCGTTGATGTCCCCTTCGACAAGAATGAGAATGGCCCCGTCCAACTCCCCGCTGGGGCGATCGTCCTCCTCGCCGTCGAGACCGGGGACCCCCAGCAGATGAATGGCCCCGTCCTCACCGAATATGCCCACTTCGAAGACGTCCTCCGGATCCATTATGACAGGGTCGTCGAACGTGTCGGATGTGCTCCTGAACCAGATCACGGCATCTGTGTTCCCGGTGAAGTCGTCTATCTGACGGACGTCATTGACGTACCACGTGTCCGAATGGATGGTTCCCTCGACCGGGAATGCCCAGTTCACCGTGTACCGGATGGCATCCAATGTAATCTGGACCTCGGCATTCGATCCCCCGATTGTTATCTCGCGTTCCTGGATGCCGAAACCTTCGAACTCGGCCACGATCGCATAATCCCCGCTGCTGACCGGTCCCGTCCATATCATGTTCTGCCCTTCGGTTATGGGTGACACCTCGCCTCCGTTCACGATGAGATCGCCATTGGGCCCCCACTCCCCGGGGACACCAGTTTGGCCCCCGATCGTGAAGGACAGGACAATTCTGAGGGTGACATCGAACACCGGAAGGGACATGAGCACGTCGATGGTGCCGTCCACGAGGTATCCCAGACCGTCGGATGCATCGGACATCCTCGTGAGACCGTTGGTGGTCAGCGAGGTCAGGGTGACATCCTGGGACTCCGACGATGCCAGAAGATAGTCGCCGTTCAGGACGTATTCGCATGGATTGCCATCACTGTAGGTCTCTGTATCAGCCGTCGCACTGCGCTCACCTGTAAGGGGATCCTGAAGTGCGTATCTGGAGACTCCATATCCGTCCCCGCTTATCGTTATGTCCCACTTGACGGAGACGTACAGGTCTATCGTGATGTTGTCTCCCAGATCGCCCAATCCCAGTGTTGTGGTCGGCTCCATGAGCAGACTCAGCTCGCTTCCGTCCGAATAGGCGGAAATCAGGAACGATCCTGTTCCCAGAGTGACATCACCGGAGAACGACATCGAATCGGACTGCGTCCTAAGCGACACCGATTTGATGTTGGAGTTCTCGACTATCTCCACGACGACTGAACCCTCGCCTTGGCTGATGCTCAGACCGAACCTCCCGTTGTCGCTCGTCCCGTCCGACGGCAGGTTCACGGTGACGGTGTTCTGGTCGGTCATGATGACGCGTATGGACAGATCGCCGTTCGGCATTCTGAACTCGATGTTGTTGTCCCCGCCGGACGATGTCGGGATGAAACCGCCGACGCTTCCGTTGGCTGTCACCCCTATGACGCGCTCGATATGATATCCGTCATCCCACTGGAATCCGATGGATACGAGATCGTCGAATTGGGCCGACGGGGATTCTGTCACCGATTGCCCGTTCACCGTCATGGTGAAGCCGTTTTGATCGGAACCCAGTGTGAGGGATGTGCCCGGGTCATCGTCGGCGTCATCATCGTCGACGACCACGCTTATGGTGTACGTGGCCCTCTCCAGATACAGATA
>CAZLMR010000055.1:0-6999 GCA_964560575.1 uncultured Methanomassiliicoccales archaeon
CCGCGATAAGCCAGCTGACCGGCAGCATGTCCGCAGGGATCCTGTCGCTTGTCGTGCTGTTCGTCATCGGACTCCTGCTGCTGATCGTGGTGTCCCGGATACCGGATTCCGACCATTCGGCGACCGTGTCCGAGACATCCTGACGCCATGGGATAAACCTCTTTCAAACATCCTTAATTCTATTTTCGTGACATATACACGAAAAATGAGGTTTGGATCGGTGCGGATGACCTCGTATTTCCATTTAGTCGGTGTTCGGATGTTATCGAATGCCATGCCATGGGATGACAGACCTCCGCAGAAAGACATAGAGCAGGCTGCTGGAATGGAAACGGGACAACGGAGGTACTCGACGATTCTGATCGACAGCCCCCGCAGAACGTGGTCGCACGATGCTTCCAAGCCGATGGGCGCCGTCTGTTCTTCTACCCCGGACCAGCGAGGAAAGCGGGGACGGAAGGGGAAGAGGACCTGAAGGGACTCGGGATCGTGTACCTTCCGCTGTACATGGCCGGGATCCTCTGGATCGTCCGATCACGTCCGCCTCGAACCCCATGTCCAATATGCCCTCCACGACCCTGCGAACGGCATCGGCGTTGTCCCCGACCCAGTCCGCATCCATGGCGCCGCCCTCCCTGGTCTCGACCATGTGCCAGGTGTGTGTCGCGAGGACCAGGGTGTCCAGGCCGTCCGCCATGCGGATGTAGTCCTCCGGGACCCTCCTGCCCTCGTGCATCGGCCACAGATAGGCGGCGATGACCTTGCCTCCGGCATCCCTGGCCTTAGGCACGGGGAACTCGGTCATCCCCTGCAGCTCGTACGGATCGGTGGGGCCTCCGACATCGGTGTAGAACGATGAATCCGCACGGATCCCCAGCGACCTGACCGTCTCCAGGACACGGTCGTCGGCGGCCATGTACGGGGCCCTGAAGCATGTGGGCCTCGACAGTGCATCGGATACGGCATCGTAGCCCCGTCTCAGAACGTCCTCGACATCCGGGACGATTCCCGTCTCCCTGCCCAGTAGGTCCTCGTGGTCGTACCCGTGGAGGCCGATGCAGTGCCCGGAGAGGACGGAGCATCCGGTCATCTCCGCCGTACGGCCCTCCATGAAGAACGTCCCGCGGATGCCGATGTCGTCCAGGAGCTCCGCCAGGACGGACATCCCCCTCTCGGAGGATGCGAACCGCGGCCCGGTACCGGAACCGCGGTCGATGGACCCTGCCGCGACGCTCCCCGGGATCGGGATGTTCGCGTCGCGGTCGGCGTCCACCGTGAAGTACAGTTTGCGCGTCATCTGACGGGCACCGACGAGACCCTCTTGAGGAGCATCCCCTCGATCTCCATCGGGGGGTACTTCATGGCGGTCTCCCTGGCGCGTCTGAGCTTGGCCTCGTTGTCGGCGTAGATCGTGAACAGCGTCTCCCCGGCCTCCACCCTCTGGCCCTTCTTCTTGTAGATCATCAGCCCTGCGCCCTTGTCGTTGGGTGCGCCGGCCGCCTTGGCGATGGCGACGACGTCCTTGTTGCGTATGGAGTGGATGTAGCCGGACTTGACTGCGACCACGTCCTCGGAGAACTCCCCGGGCTTCAGGTCCTCCGCCTTCAGGTCCGGTCTGCCGCCCTGGGCGACGACGATCTCCATGAACTTCCTGTGAGCCTCGCCGGAATCCAGGATCTCCCTGGCCTTGGCCGCGCCGTTTGGGATGCCGGACATCTCCAGGATTATCCCGGCGCACTCGCAGGCCTTCTCGATGACGCTGGCAGGATGCTTCTCGCCCTCCAGGATCCTTATGCACTCCCTGGCCTCCAGGTTCGGACCGACCGCGTTCCCGACCGGCTGATCCGCATACGTGATGGCGCATTCCACATGCATGCCCAGCTTCTCGCCCAGGTCCATGAGGTCGCGCGCATAGGCCCTGGCGTCCTCGATGGTGGGGACCTTGGTGCCGGCGCCCGTGGGCACGTCCACCAGCAGATGGGTCGTGCTGACGGCGACCTTCTTGCTCATGATGGAGGCCAGCATCTGCGCCCTGGGGTTGATCCCCAGCGGGTGCTCGATCTTGATGACCATGTCGTCCACCGGGGCGAGGTTCATGGACCCTCCCCATGCGAAGACGCCTCCGACCTCGTTGCAGATCCTCTTCAGCCTGTCCCCGTCCAGCTCGACGTCGCAGAACGTCTCCACGAAGTCGGATGTCCCGCAGGCGCTGCTGATGGCGCGGGAGGATAGCTTGGGGATCATTATGCCGGCGGCTGCCACGATGGAGACGACGATCGGCGTGATCTTGTTGCCGGGGACCCCTCCGAGGCTGTGGAAGTCGAACACCTGCGGGCTGTCGAACTCGATAATGTCGCCGGTGTTGGCCATCGCCCTGGTGAAGTCCGCGATCTCGTCTATGTCCATGCCGTTGATGTACAGCGCGGTGAGCCATGCGGAGATCTCGATCTTGGAGAGCTTGTTGTTCAGGATGTCGACGACGATCGATTCGATCTCGTCCTTGGACAGCTTCTCCCCGTCCATCTTCCTGCGGATGGACCTGACGGAATCGGGATTCTGGCAGTAGACGACGCTGACCTCCTCCCCGTCCCTCACGCCGCACCTCTCCATCAGCGGGGCGGGCATCATCACGACGCCCTCCTCCACCAGGGTGTCGGAACGGCTCACGAGGGCGACCACGTTCCTGACCCCTGTGATGCTGACACGGTCGTTCTCCTTCACACCGATCTCCAGACAGTCGTTGTCGTGGAGGAGCACGGTGGGTTCGGACGCGTCAATGTCGTAGTTCTTCGCCCTGAGCTTCATCTGGATCCCCACTTGTCGAGAGCGACGGCGAGCTCCGCATGGTCCTTCGCGTACTCGTCCGCATCGATGCCCAGGAACGCTGCGTCTACCGCCTGGCTCATGGCCATGGCGCCGGAACGCACGCCTCCGGGATGCCCGGCGACGCCTCCGCCGGCCTGGATCTGGACGTTCTTGCCGGCACGCCTGACGATCTCGCCGACCAGTCCGGGATGCACTCCGCCGGAACAGACCGGCATGACCTGCCTGTAGGGGACGTCGTCCCCGAGACAGGCGGCTAGGTTGCCGTCATCGGCCTTCGCTCCGGTCATCTTGCCGACGCCGAGGGTTCCGATGTGCAGGGCGTCGCCTCCGACCATCCTGACCAGCTTGGTCAGCGGGAGCATCGCGACGCCGTGGCGCGGATCCTTGGTGAACGCCCCGTGCATGGTCCTGTGGACGTGTATGGGGACCTTGATGGACGGGTCCTCGGCCAGGGCCTGGACGGCCCCGAACCCGCAGGTGATCACATCCACCATGAGCTCCCTGGCGCCCCAGCCCTGTACCTTCTCGGCGAGCTCGACGATCCTGTCGCCGCGGGTGCTGACGTTGATGGCATGCATCATCTTGTGTCCCTCGGACTCGAGCCTGTCGAGCGCCTCGGCCACCCTCACTGTCCTGTCCTCGATGGGACAGAACGTCTGGTCCACGAGGGTCTCGTCGTCCTTGGAGTTGGTGAGCCCGCCGGCCCCCGCCTCGTATACGTACTCCGCCGTCTTCTCGGGGGACAGCCCGATCTTCGGTTTGACTATGGTCCCCACCAGGGGCTTCTCCGGGCGGTCCAGCATCTCCCTGATGCCGGCGGCTCCGAACTTGGGGCCCTTGAACTGCTCGAGGATGCTCGGGGGGAACGTGACGTCCTCCAGCCTGACGCCCTTGAGGGCGCCGAGGCCGAAGAGGTTCCCGGAGATGACACTGAGAATCTGGGGCACGGATCCGACCTCGATGCTGAAGTCCTCCGCGGGGAACTCCGCGGTGACGATGTCGCCCTGTATGGATGTGATCCTCGCACCCAGGTGATCGAATATCGTGTGGTCCAGGGTGGAGATGCCGGTCCAGGTGCCGGTGGACTGCTCCGCCGCGATCGCCTCCGCCGCCTTCTCCATCGGAAGGTCTGTGGTCACCCTGTATTTGCAGACCACGTACTTCTCAGGGTCCTCGGGCTCGCCGAGGTGCAGGTACGAATAGCTCTCCATTTGCATCACTCCTTGTAGAACACCGCGTCCCCGAGCTGGCGCGCCATCACGCTGTACACGGCCGTGGGCGGGATCATCCCCACCTCGGTGATTATCGCGTCGATGTACTGCGCCGGCGTGCTGTCGAAGACCGGATTGAATATCCTCACGCTCTCCGGGATCTCCCCGGGTCCGACGACCTCGGAGGTCTCCCTCTCCTCAATCTCCACCATGTCGCCGAACATCGTCATGGGTGAGAACTTGTACGTCTCCCCGCAGACGAAGAAGTTGGTCCTGGCCTCGTGGGCGGCCAGCGCCAGCTGGGATGTGCCGATCTTGTTGATGACCGCACCGTGGGACGTGATCGTGTCGGCTCCGACGAAGACCTCGTCGATGTCGTTCATCACGTAGCGGACGGCGCTGTCTATGATGAGCGTCACATCCACCCCTGCCTCGGCAAGCTCCGTGACGGTTAGGATCCCCTGCCTCCAGGGACGGGACTCGGTGGCGAACACCCTGAACTCCTTCCCCTGGCGATGGGCCTCCTTGATGACCCCGAGCGCAGCGCTGCTGTTGCAGTGCGTCATGACGGAATCCCCGTCGGAGATCCTCTTGGCTCCGATGCGGGCGATGGTCTCCACCGCCTTCTCGGACCTGTCGCAGAACTCCCTGGAGTTGCGGATGACCGTCTCCCTGGCGGCATCGACTGACCCCGCCTCGTCCACCCCTCTGATCGTGGAGTGCACGCCGTTCCACAGCGAGACCGCCGTGGGACGCGACTCCAGTATCGTCCGGGTCGCCGCAGAGAGGTCCTTCCTGAAAGCCTCCAGTTCGTTGCCCTGGTATGCCTCGGCGAATCTCCCGAGCGCGTCGGCTCCTGCTCTGGCGATCCTTCCCGCTCCGCGGATGGTCATGTCGCGGATCTTCTCCGATGTGTCGGCTATGATGTCTTGCACGACTGCATGAATGGTCTATGTCTCTAATAAGAAGGTTGTCAATATTCTCCATAGTTCACGTACGATATATGTATCGGATCCGGGCGCCCGGCCATGCGATCCAGGATGCTCGGAGATTGTAGGAGCCTTCGCGCAGCCGCCGACATCCGCTGGGTGACACTGATATATGGCCGACGCCGAACCGCAGTGCATGAAGGGGGATGTCAAGCTCGGACCCATGGTCCTGTACGTCGTCTCGCGTTGCGGAGCCAACCGCAACTTCGGGCGCGCGATGCTGTGCAGGCTGTGCTATTTCGCCGATTTCGGCAGCTACGAGCTGCGCGGACGGTCGGTATCTGGGTCCGTGTACATCCTGGCGAACGGGGGCCCCGAGCCCGCGGGTCTCAACAACCTCCTCGATGACCTGTCCCGCAGGAAGCTCCTGAGGACCTCCTACCGCCATGGCTCCATGTCGTATGTCACCAATCCACTCCCCGACGTCTCCCTTCTGACCCCCGAGGACCTGGCGTTCATCGACAAGGCCATCGCCAGGTACGGCGGGATGAACGAGAGACTGCTGAGCTGGATGTCCCGCGAGGACGCCCCCTGTGCGGGGAAGCACCCCTCGGATGCCCTGGACTACTCGATGGTCCGCCTCAGGGACTGCAGGACCTCCGCCGTCAGATGGCTTGACAGCGGGATCCGTGCCTGACATCGCGTCGTCGAACACCTCGCCCACGACCCGCCTGACCTCGTCCATGCCGTATGTCAGATAGATCGCGGCCAGAAGGGCCTCGAAGCAGTCTGCCCTCATGTTCTCCTCGACGGACCTGGTGCCGTCCGGGTTCATGTGACCGCCTCCGACCCTCATGATGCCATCGAGGTCCAGACCGTAGTCGAGGACCCTCTCGGATATCCTGCGGTTGGCCACCATGTCCTGTTTGAAATCCGTCATGGCGCCCTCGGCCAGATCCGTATGCAGGTACACGTTCTCGCATGCGATGAACTCCAGGATGGCATCCCCCAGGAACTCCAGCCTCTCGTAGCATTCGCCTCCGCGCTCGTTGGTGTAGCTGTCGTGGGTGAGCGCTGCGCAGAAGAGGGCGAGGCCGTCGACAGGGACCATCCGGTACCCGAAGGGTCTGCGTGCCAGGAACTGGCGCACCTCCATCTCGAAGTCTGACTCCATGTCCCGTCAATCCCTGCCTATAATATATCCTGAACCGTCACATGATCTGGCTGACTGCCTCTATCGCGGGGGCCGGCCTCCTTCCGAGTATCTCGTCGATGCCGAACATCAGAACGCCGTTATCCCTGGCAAACTCCTCAAACTCCGGATCGAAGCCGGATATCGAGAACAGTGCGATGACGTAGTCTGTATCCCACTTCATGTATCTGATCATGCGTTCGAGCTTGTTGTACTCCGTGAACCCCACCTTACGACGACTGAACTTGCATTCGGCGAACAAGTACACTGTGGCGTCCCCACGGTCTATCTTGGCCACCACATCTATATCCCCGTCGATGATGCCCTCACCCTCCAGATTCATGAACTGTCCCCAGCAACGCCCGACCTTGATACAGTGATAATTCGATACGACGTACTCCTGACACATATCCTCGAACCTCTTTCCCAGAAACGTCGAGATTCTGTGCTCAATCTTGGAAAGCACCCAGTCCGGATCAAAGTTCGCAGCTATCGTCCTGCTACGATCCATGACATCAAACTGGAATCTGACCGTCGGATCACGGATGTAGTAGATGGGATGCTTTGGGGAATCGCACATCGGCACGACCCGATCCACTATCTGGAAGTACGACATGTCGTTCAGACAGCGGAGACACGTGTTCTTGTCCAGACCTGTGCGGTCGGCTATCTGCTTGAGACCGACTGCACCGTATGATATCGCCTCCAGGATCGCCATGCAGCGATCGGGATTCTTGAGTTCCCTCAGCATCGAGCGAGTCTCCTCGGACAGGAAAGAGTTCATGCTGAGATATCCGCTCTTGAGGCATTCCTCATAGGTGTTCCCATCCATCATATCATG
>CAZLMR010000056.1:0-1471 GCA_964560575.1 uncultured Methanomassiliicoccales archaeon
GGTGGACGGCGCCATCGGAGCCGACCTGCGAGATACACATGATGATGGATTTCGCCGACGGAGGGGAGATCGCCGACCCGTACTACACCGGCGACTTCGGGAGGACGTACAGGGATCTGGTGAGGGGATGCAGAGGGCTGCTGGACCACATCCTCGAGGAACATCCGGAGGTAAGGGGATGAGCGACATCAGGGTGTTCATATCCATCGAGATCCCGGACAAATCCTCGCTTGACGAGCCGCTCGCTTATCTGAGAGGCGTCAAAGGGGTCAGGACATCGCCGCCTGAGCAGATCCACATCACGCTGAGGTTCATCGGAGATGTGGATGAGTCCAAGGTGGATGTCATCGAGGACTGCGTCAGGAGGGCTGTGGATGGGCACGGACCGTTCGGGATCACCGTATCCGGAGCGGGCGCTTTCCCGAAGAGGGAGAGGCCATCGGTAGTGTGGATCGGTGCGTCACCGCAGCAGGAGCTGTCGGACATCGCCGGAGCGATAGGCAGGAACCTTAGGGCCGCCGGGATCGACTTCGACTCCAAACCGTTCAAATCACACATCACCGTAGGCAGATGCAGGGATCCGGTGGACCTGTCCGGATTCTTCGACGCTTTCTCCGACAGGGAGTTCGCGAGATTCCAGTGCTCGGAGATACTGGTGATGAGGAGCGTGCTCGGACCGAAGGGTGCCAAGCACACCGTGTTGAGACGCATCGGCCTGTGACGTACCGCACACACTGACATGTGACCGCACGGTGCCCCGCTTTTATCCTCAGACGGGGAAGACGATCCTGATACCATGAGATACCGTGATATCAGGACAGACAGGAGCGGAGGCATAGAGGGCCTGCCGCTGCAACTGATGATCGTGATCATCGTCGCGACGATGGGGATCGCGATCATCGTGGGATGGATGGGGAACCTGGAGACTCCCAACTCCATCGGGGATGTGGAGATATCCCCGCTATATCTGGAGGCAGACAATAATAACGGGGTCGAGAACTTCACAGTGACCGTCAGGGATCAGGACGGAGAGTTCCTGGAGGGAGCCGTCGTGGTGTTCCAGAACAACTTCGTCTCGATGGCCGATCTGGATGCTCCGAAGGATGCGACCGATGGCCAGACTCTCGGAGTCGGTGAGAACGAGGATGGTGGAACTCCCGATGATGAAACCGCAGATGACGGGACTTCGGATGGCGAGAATCCCGACGAGGTCATCGACTACTCCACATTGCCGAGGATATCGGCATCGGAAGAGACCGATGAGAGAGGGGTTGCCACATTCGGCCCGCTTTTCTTCGACCTGAAGAAGGGGACCCATACCGTGGAGATCCTCGTGTTCAAGACCGGATACGGCGAGAAGACCCTGGAGGTGCTGGTGACGGTATGATAGACATGCCGGTCAAACTGGCGGTGTGCTTCGTGATACTGGGGCTCATGGTCCCCGTGGTGATGGATGTGACGGACGACGCCG
>CAZLMR010000056.1:1481-6998 GCA_964560575.1 uncultured Methanomassiliicoccales archaeon
ATGTCGCTCTACCAGCTGCGCTCCGAGGCCTCGGAACTGGAGGACGCCATTCACAGGGCGTACTCGGAGGGATCCATCGTCTCGCTGGAGATGGACATCCCGTTCGACCAGTCCATACGCATAGGGGGAACAGACGGGGACGAGTACACCATCAGGCTGCTCTCGGAAGGGGTGGTGATGGAGACACTGTTCATCGACAGCCCCGTCGTCGCGGTGTCCGACGGACCGTTGGAGATCTCCGGCGACTGCACGGTGATCGTGGACGGGACGCATCAACACGCCGACGGCACCGGTTCGGTGAGGGTGACCCTGACATGATCGAGTTCACCATTTCCCGCGTCGTGCTGAGCATCTGCGGCATCGCACTGCTGACCATCGCGATGGCAGCCGCGGGCGCGACCGACGACCGCGTGGAGACCGACCTCGACGACGAGGCGGCGGAGGGGATCGCGGACATCCTCGACAGGTTCGAGGATTCCGTCCTCCGGACCCTCACCCTTGAGGCGCATGACGTCCTGCCGTCCAGGGATCACATCCTGACGGTATCCGACCACATGGTGATGCTGGAATGCGACGGCAGGATGTCGGTCGCGTACACGGCATCGTCCCAGGAGTTCACTCTGGACTGGGACACGGGGAGCGTGACCCTGACCAGACCGTCAGTCCCCGAAGGTCTCGGCGATATGCCTGACGGTGTCGGTGAAGATGTCGATCTCCTCCAGGCTGTTGTAGATGTACGTGGAGGCGCGGGCGCTGCCGTCGATCCCCCTCGAGACGTAGAACGGATGCGCGCAGTGCATGCCTGAACGGATCATGACGCCGGCCATGCTGTCCAGCATCATCGCTATGTCGTGTGCGCCCAGACCGTCGATGTTGAATGAGAACACGCCTCCTCTCGAAGGGGCATCGGCAGGACCGACCGGATGCAGGTTCCTGACGTCCTCCAGGTTGGAGAGGATCCTCTCCATGAGGTTGCGGTCCCATGCCATGACCTCGTCCATTCCGACCTTCGACAGATAGTCAAGGGCCGCCCCCGTTCCGACTATTCCCGCATAGTCGTGCAATCCGGCCTCGAACTTGTCGGGTATGGGAGCCAGGTTGACGGAATCGTATGTCGCCAGACCGACGGTGCCGCCTCCGAGCACCAGGGGGCGCATCCTCTCCAAGACCTCCCTCTTACCGTACATCACTCCCATGCCGGACGGTCCGAGCATCTTGTGGATGGACATGCAGTAGACGTCCGCATCGATCTTCTTCAGGTCCACCGGCATATGCGGCGCGGCCTGTGCGCCGTCGATGATGACCGTCGCACCGAAGTCGTGGGCGATCTCTGCAACGGCCCTGACAGGCACGGAGCATCCGGTGACGTTGCTGGCGTGCTGGACGGACACGACCTTCACATCATGATCCATCGCCCTGTGGAAGGCCTCCAGATCGAAGCGTCCCTCGGGATCGGACCTGACGATCCTCCTCCTGACACCCATGTTCTCCTGGAGGAACAGCCATGGAACATGGTTGGAGTTGTGCTCGGTGTCGGTGGTGACGACCACGTCGCCCTTGCCGAGACCGAGCCCGTACGCGGCTGTGTTCAGGCCCTCGGTGCAGTTCTTCGTGAAGACGTAGCAGTCGGGGTCGTCTGTTCCGAAGAACGAAGCGAGCTTCTCGCGGGTGTCGTCCATCGCCATGGAGACCTTCGTCGCCATCGAATGGACGCTGCGACCTCCGCATGCCGGATAGCTCTCGTAGTAATCTGTGATGGCGCGTATGACGCTGTCAGGTCTCAGGGACTGGCAAGCGCTGTCCAGATAGATTCCCTGCCCCGACCTGACCGTCGGGAAGTCCCTGCGAATGGCGTCCACATCCATACCCGGTCGAAACTGTTACCCATATATAGGGTGCGCGGGCGCATGATTTTAAGGTACGTCCGCATCCCAAAGACCATGGTGTCGCTGAAGACCGAAATAGGCAGCATTTCGCTGGAGAGGCCCGGCATCGTGGCCTCCGGTATCATGGACGAGACTGGACCGTCGATGGTCCGCATGCTCAGGAACGGAGCGGGCGCGGTCGTAACCAAGTCCGTCGGGTTGGAGCCCAACGCGGGTCACGCCAACCCCTGCTTCACCGAGGTCACGGGAGGATACGTCAATGCGATGGGGCTCCCGAACCCGGGCATCGAGCTCTTCAAGGAGGAGATGGACGTCGCCGTGCCCGAGGGCAGGATCATCGGATCCATATACGGCGCGGGTCCGGACGACTTCTCCAAGCTCGCTGGGAAGATGGAGGACTACGGCGCCTGCGCCGTGGAGCTTAACCTGTCCTGTCCCCACGCGAAGGGGTACGGCATGGAGGTCGGGACCGATCCCGCCATGGTGAAGGCCATCGTCTCTGCCGTGAAATCGTCCGTGTCCATCCCTGTATGGGCGAAGCTCACGCCCAACACCCACATCCTCGGCGACATCGGGATGGCGGTGCAGGATGCGGGAGGCGACGCCGTCGTGGCGATCAACACGCTGAAGGCCATGGTTATATGCCCGGAGATGGGCAGGCCCCTCCTCAGCAACAGGTTCGGAGGGCTCTCGGGAGCCGCCGTCAAACCGGTCGGCGTCAGGGCCGTCTACGACCTGAGAACAGTGCTGGACATACCCATAGTGGGGGTCGGAGGTATCGAGACGTGGCGCGACGCGGCCGAGTACATAATGGCCGGGGCCTCCGCATTCCAGGTCGGAAGCGGCATCGGCACCATCGGCCCGGATGTGTTCGCCAGGATCAACGACGGCCTCTCCGCATTCATGGAGGAGTACGGCTATTCCTCCATCGCCGACATGAGGGGGGTTGCACATGACTGATGTCGTCACGATAAAGGAGGTCGTGCAGGAGTGCTACGACACCAAGACGTTCAAGTTCGACTGGGACGTGGCCGCGAGACCCGGACAGTTCATCATGGTCTGGATCCCGGGCGTGGACGAGATCCCGATGTCCATATCCGGCATCGACGGGATCGAGAAGAGCATCACGGTCAAGGCCATCGGGGAGGCCACCAGGGCCATCCACGGATTCAAGGCCGGGGACCGTCTTAGGATCAGAGGGCCCTACGGCAACGGGTACGACCTGACGAGGGGCGAGCTGCTCATCATCGGAGGCGGAGTCGGGACGGCGGCGGTCATGCCCGCCGTTACAGCCACCGGAGCGGACACCATCATCGCCGCCAGGACCCACAACGACGTCATCATGGACGGTGTCGCGGAGAAGCATGCGGCCAACCTGTGGATAGCCACGGATGACGGCAGCAGGGGATTCCACGGCAACGCCGTCCAGCTGATGAGGGAGAAGGTCGCGGAGAAGCACTACGACTGCATCATAGCCTGCGGACCCGAGGTCATGCTCTGGTTCACGTACCAGGCCTGCAAGGAGCTGGGCCTCGACTGCCAGCTCTCCCTCGAGAGGTACATGAAGTGCGGAGCCGGAGTCTGCGGATGCTGCGTCATGGACGACTCCAGGGTGTGCAGGGACGGACCCGTCTTCGACATGGAGAAACTCGGCAAGCTCACGGAGTTCGGCGCCTCCAAGAGGGACGAGTGCGGCCGCACGGTGAAGTTCAGGTGATCCCCTGGCCCAGGCAGATCACATCACGGTCGCCCACGGGAGCCTCACCGTGGACGTTCCGAGAAGCATCTTCAGGGGACCAGAATGCGAGATAGATCCCGAGAGGGCCGCCCCGTTCAGGAGGATGGTCCAGGACAGATACCCGTGGATCACGGACAACTCCATGGACGTCCTGCTGAACAAGGCCCGCAAGGAGATGATCCGCGTCAGGGACGAGGAGACCAACGGCAGGAGCCACAGCGCCAACCTCGCATCCAAGGGGAAGGTCGACGAGGCGATTGCCCATCTCCAGCTCCATCTGGAGTCGAATCCCAGAGATGCGGACTCCTGGTACAAGCTGGGGGAGCTCTTGTGCAAGGCCGGAAGGGCCGACGAGGGTTACAGGGCGTTCAACACCGGCCGGAAGCTCGCTGAGGAGAGTCAGCAGAGAAAAGGTCGTTGATCGCATCCACGACCTCGGGGACGGTCGCCCCCCATGGAACGCGAACCACGTCGCCGTCTATCTCGTGACCCTCCTTGACCTTGCAGCACTTCACGATCGTCTTCACGCCGGGTTCGGTGAAATCGGCGGGACAGACATTGATGAAAGGCACTTCCTCCCCGTACAGGGATCTGTATATCCTCTGTGACAGATGGCATCCGATCAGCGTGACGTCCTCCACCCTCTCCGGCGCGTCGTCGAGGAAGTAGAAGGGGATGTCGGCATGGAGCTTGGAGACCCTGCAGGGGAACATGACGGCTCCGGTGCGCACTTCCGCCACCTTCTCCGCCATGTCTATGATCCTCTCCTCCTTGATGATCGGATGGTCCACGAAACCGGATCCCAGGGCCACGTCGACCAGCACGCCCAGCTTGGAGGGCGACGGCGGCACGTTGTCCACGACCATCAGCCTCTGCGGCTCGATGCCCTTTATGAAGTTGATGTGGGAGAACATCCCTCTTACGACCACGGCCTTGCCGGGGTGACGCGACTGGAGCCTTGCAAGGGCGGGGGTGTTGAGAACATCCATGTCCGGCTCCTCCACATACACCGTCTCCTCCGGGAGGGAGACGATCTCGTACCCGTCGACCTTCCTGAAAAGCCCGGGCTCATCAGATTTGAACAACCTCACCACGGCGTACTCGTCGCCGTTCCTGAGCACCAGATGGTCGGTGCGCTTGTAGGCCATCCAGCCGTCCATCAGCCTGGAGATCGATTCCCTGTCCAACGGGATGTCCACATCGTGCATGGACACGTCCTTGCAGTGCATGGACGGTTAACGACTGGTTGTATTACTAAGGTTTCCATGGTCCGGTGGGCGCATATGCCAGACATCCGGACAAATGTCAGGACACCACAAAAGTCTTTTATATGAACAAACAATCGGGACCCTTGCGTCGAGGTACCACAGTGGCTATGGGGCGGACTGCAGATCCGCAGACGGGGGTTCGATCCCCTCCCTCGACTCCATTTTCTCTTCTCATTTCGATTACTCGATTATCTGGCGTAATCGCATTGCATTTATGTCATCCAACTGTTATTTCTATGGAAACCTTTATAAATACTATTTAAGTAGCCCCCCTCGGTGAAAAGATGGCCAAAATGAATATTGAGAACGTGGTAGCCTCGACATACCTTGGTCAGGAACTCGACCTGAACAAGATTGAAGACGCTCTGGAGGGTGCAGAGTACAACCCCCAGCAGTTCCCCGGTCTCGTCTACAGACTCAAGGAGCCCAAGACCGCCACCCTGATCTTCAGGAGCGGAAAGGTCGTCTGCACGGGCGCCAAATGCCGCGAGGACGTGAAGGTCGCCATCACAAAGGTCGCCAAGGACCTCGAGAAAGCCGACGTCCACATAACCATCGAGCCCAAGATCGAGGTTCAGAACATCGTCGCCTCCTCCGACCTGGAGCAGGAGATCAACCTCAACAC
>CAZLMR010000057.1:0-6911 GCA_964560575.1 uncultured Methanomassiliicoccales archaeon
AGGCCAACACGACCAAGAACGGCCACACGATGGTGACCATCGAGGACGACACGGGCACCACCAAGGTCTTCATCTCCAAGGACTCGCCGCTGAGCTCCGAGAGCTTCGTCAACGACGAGGTCATCGGCGTCCAGGGAAGGCCGAACGCCCAGAGGACCATGATCATCCCCGACAGGATATTCCGCCCGGACATCCCCCGCAACCACACATGGGAGGTCACAGACACACCGTCGAAGATCGCGTTCCTCTCCGACGTGCATGTGGGGAGCTCCACGTTCCTGGACGGCGACTGGCACAGGATGATAGACTGGCTCAGGCACAACTCCGAATCGGAATGCATCAACTACCTGGTGTTCCCGGGCGATGTCGTGGACGGCATCGGCGTGTTCCCGGACCAGGACAAGGAGCTGAACATAAAGGACATCGACCAGCAGTACGAGAAGCTGGCTGAGTACCTGAAGGACATCCCGGACCACATCAAGATGGTCGTGCATCCCGGCAACCACGACGCCGCCCGTCTGGCGGAGCCGCAGCCGGCGCTGAACCTTAGGTTCGCCAAGAACTTCGACTCCAACATCCTGATGGTCGCCAACCCCGTGTATCTGAACGTGGAGGGGCGCATCGTCCTGACCTACCACGGCAAGAGCCTGGATGATTGGATCGCCGCTGTGCAGTTCCTGACCTACGAGAACCCCCTGGACACGATGAAGCAGATGTGCGTCAGGAGGCATCTCGCACCTATATACGGCCAGAGGAACGCCCTCGCCCCCGAGAAGAAGGACTACATGGCGATGGAATATGTGCCAGACATCTTCGTCACGGGCCATGTCCACGGCGTCGGACAGGAGATCTACAACGGCGTCAGGATGATCAACGCCTCCACCTGGCAGTCCCAGACCGAATATCAGAGGCAGCATAACTTCAATCCGGACCCTGGCATCATGCCCGTGGTGGACCTCGGCACCGGACAGATCAGGATGCACAACTTCCACGAGGGCGCTTGATCCTGGAGCATGACACGGATGGGATCATCCTGCTTTGGTTCCAGATTCCACGAGGATTTTCCAGGAACAATCGAATTCCATTGTCCTTAAATCCAGTCCGAATCGGCCGATTGTTGAAAATTAAGGAGTTTTTTAAGTGGTTTGTGTCACAGGTACTGGGTGACCAGGACCGCGACGATTATGAGCCCTCCGAGCACGAGCATCCCGTAGGCCGCGATCCATATGGCGTTGAAGGCGCGCTTCAACTTCACAGGATCGTTGCGTATCTCCTCGAGACGCTCCTCGGTGGACTTCATTCTTCCGCGGCCCCTTTGCCCTTCAGGTGCTTGAGACGGGTGGTGTTCTCCCTGTCCATCTCCTCGAGACGGAACTTGACGAACTTCTCCGACTCCTGCAGCTCGGGGATGATCTTGAACTCAAGGGCGTTCACACGCCTCTTGGTCTTCTCGATCTCATCCAGCAGCTTCTTCATAGTGGTCTCCACCTCGGCGGCGCGGACAAGCGTGTCGAGAAGCTTCTCGAACGCCGCTGCGGCCTCCTCGATGTAGGCGGAGGTCGAGATCACACCGTAGCCCTTCTCGGTCATCTTGGTGTGGATCTGCTGTGCCTCCACCTTGGGGACCATCATTCCCATGATGGATTTGCTGCTGAGCTTCACCTGCGGGTCTGCCTTCAGGGCGTACGCCGCGCTCTTCACGGCGATCTCTCCCTCGACCGCTCTGGCGATGGTGATCTTCTCCATTGCCGACTCGTAGTCGGAGGAGACTCCCTCACGCATCTTCCTGGCCTTCTCGAGGACCTCGAAGAACTCGATGATGAGACCGTCTCTCTTCATCTTGAGGATCTTGTAACCGCTCTGGGTCAGCTTGATCCTCCTCTTCAGGTCCAGAAGGACCGAACGGTTGGGGGTGACATCGTGTGCAGACATGGCGATCACTTCTTGGGCAGGTACTTGTCGAGGTACTTGCGGCTGATCCTTGTCAGCTGGTCGAGGTCGAGCTCTGTGAAGATCTCCCAGGCGATGTCCAGGGTCTCCTCGATGGAACGGTCCTCGTCGATACCCTGGCGGACGATCCTGTCCTCGAAGATGTCGGCGAAGTCCAGGAGCTTCCTGTCCTTGGCGGAGAGGGAGTCCTTTCCGACGATGGCGACGAGTCCACGGAGGTCCTTACCCTCGGCGTAGGATGCATACAGCTGGTCGGAGACGTTCTTGTGGTCCTCACGGGTCTTTCCGGCTCCAGTTCCTCCTCCCATCAGCCTGCTGAGAGAGGACGAGACGTTGACCGGCGGGTAGATACCGGCCCTGTGGAGGTCCATGGACAGAACGATCTGACCCTCGGTGATGTATCCGGACAGGTCGGGGATCGGGTGGGTGATGTCTCCTCCGGGCATGGAGAGGATGGGGATCTGGGTGATGGAACCCTTCTTGCCCTTGATCCTTCCCGCACGCTCGTAGAGCTGGGCGAGGTCGGTGTACATGTAACCGGGGTATCCACGCCTTCCGGGCACCTCCTCACGGGCGGCTCCGATCTGACGGAGGGCCTCGCAGTAGTTGGTGATGTCGGTCATGATGACCAGCACCTGCATGCCCAGGTCGAAGGCCATGTACTCCGCGGTGGTCAGACCGAGACGGGGGGTCAGGGTCCTCTCGACAGCGGGGTCGTCGGCGAGGTTCAGGAAGACCACTGCGTTCTTCAGGGCACCGGTCCTCTCGAACTCCTTCATGAACATCTGCTTCTCTTCGTTGGTGATACCCATGGCGATGAACACGACAGCGAACTCCTCGTTCTCACCGCGGACCTTGGCCTGCCTGGCGATCTGGAGAGCCATCTCGTTGTGGGGAAGTCCCGACTGGGAGAAGATGGGCAGCTTCTGACCCCTGACCAGGGTGTTCATTCCGTCGATGGTGGAGATACCGGTCTGGATGAAATCAGACGGGCTGTCCCTTGCCCAGGGGTTGATGGCGGCTCCGGTGATGTCGAGCTCCTTCTCGGGCACGATCTTGGCACCGCCGTCGAGGGGGTCTCCGGCTCCGGAGAGGACCCTTCCGAGCATCTCCCTGGAGACGGGCATCTTCATGGTGTCGCCCAGGAAGCGAACGGACGCGTCCCTGTCGATACCGGTGGTTCCCTCGAAGACCTGGACGACGACGAGGTCGTTGGAGGAGTCCAGAACCTGTCCCCTCCTCATGGTTCCGTCGGAGAGCCTGATGCTGACGATCTCGTTGTATCCGACGGGCTCGGTGTTCTTGACGTACACCAGGGGACCGGCAATCTGGGAGATCGTCTTGTACTCTTTCGATATGTCTGCCATTCAAATCACACTCCCAGCTCGGCGAACTGCTTGTCCATGTCCTCGGACACGGCCTTCAGCTCCTCGTCGATGTTCTTCTCGTACTTGGCCTGGTTGAACCTGGTCTTGACGGGGAGGTACATGAACTTGTCAATCTGGACACCGGCGGCGAGGGCCTTGTCGCAGAGGTCGGAGTACTTCTTGATGAGGGTCATCATGACGTGCTGCCTCTGGATGGGACAGTACATGTCCACCTCGTCGTAGGCGTTCTGCTGCAGGAAGATCTCACGGATCATCTTGGCGACCTCGAGGGTGACCTTCTGCTCGTCGGGCAGGGAGTCGGATCCGACCATCTGCACGACCTCCTGGAGCTCGGACTCTTTCTGGAGAGTCTGCATGGCCCAGGCCCTGAGGGCGGGGAAGTCCTCGGCGACGTTGTCCTTGTACCACTGGAGCAGTTGCTTGTCGTACATGGTGTACGAGGTCAGCCAGTTGATGGTGGGGAAGTGCCTCCTCTCCCTCAGCTTGGTGTCCAGAGCCCAGAAGACACGGACGATACGGAGGGTGTTCTGTGTGACGGGCTCGGACAGGTCTCCTCCGGGAGGAGAGACGGCTCCGATGACGGAGATGGATCCGTCCTCGCCGCACAGCGCCTTGGCACGGCAGGCACGCTCGTAGAACTCGGACAGACGTCCGGCCAGGTACGCGGGGTATCCCTCTTCTCCGGGCATCTCTTCCAGCCTGGAGGAGATCTCACGCATGGCCTCGGCCCACCTGGAGGTGGAGTCGGCCATGAGAGCGACGTTGTATCCCATGTCCCTGAAGTACTCGGCGATGGTCATTCCAGTGTAGACAGAGGCCTCACGAGCGGCGACAGGCATGTTGGAGGTGTTGGCGATGAGGACGGTCCTCTTCATCAGCTTCTCTCCGGTCCTGGGGTCGTCCAGCTCGGGGAACTCGGTCAGAACCTCGGTCATCTCGTTTCCACGCTCTCCGCATCCGATGTAGACGACGATGTCGGCATCGGAGAACTTGGCCAGGGACTGCTGCGTGACGGTCTTTCCGGTACCGAACGCACCGGGGATGGCGGCAGCTCCTCCCTTGGCGAGGGGGAACATGGTGTCGAGGACCCTCAGTCCGGTGACGAGGGGCACATCGGGCTGGTACTTCTCCGCGACGGGCCTGGGGTTACGGACGGGCCAGTACTGGACCATGCAGACATCCTTTCCGTCGATGACGGCGATGGTCTCGTCGATGGTGAAGGATCCGCTCTTGATGGAATCGATCTTTCCTTTCTCGATGTCGAGGGGAACCATGATCTTGTGGGTCATGGGTCCCTCCTGGACGGTACCGAGGACCTGTCCCGCGGAAACGGTGTCCCCTTCTTTCGCGATGGGAGTGAAATCCCATTTCTTGTCATGATCCAGTCCAGGTGCGGCGACTCCACGGTAGATGAAGTCTCCCATTTTCTCCCTGAGAACGGGCAGAGGCCTCTGGATTCCGTCGTAAACGGATTCGAGAAGGCCGGGGCCGAGCTCGACGGAGAGAGGTTTACCGGTGTTGGTGACCGGCTCTCCGGGTTTGATACCGGATGTGTCCTCGTAAACCTGGATGATGGAGTAGTCGCCGATGATCTTGATGACCTCTCCCATCAGCTGCTCGTTGCCCACGTGCACGACGTCGTACATCCTGGGGGAGATGCCGGTGGCGGTCACCACAGGTCCCGCGACCCTGTAAATTACACCTTCAGTGCTCATTCTTATTCATCCTCTGTTTTGTATAAGTCAACGCCAATGGCTCTCTTCACCTTCTCGCGGAGGTCGCTCTGGTCGCCTCCCACGGGCACTACGACGGGCTGGATCGAGTCCATGACCTTGTGCCTGACCTGGAAAGAGAGATTGTCGAGATCCTTCGCATCCACTGCGAGGATACCTATTGATGGCTGGGACATTGCCTCCAGCATTTTCTCTTGGTAGTTGTCGGCGTTCGCGACGAAGACGCGCCTGATTCCTGCGAGCCTGAAGCCCAACACGAACTCGTCACTTCCGATTACTGCGATTTCCATCAGATCACCAGCAGTCCTTTGATGATGTCCTTGTCGAGACCGCTCTCGGTTCCCCTGGCGATGGTCCTGATGTTGCTGACCTCGATCTCCTTGTGGATCATGTAGTCGAGCACGGGGACCACGGACAGCGGGTAGAGATGGGAGAACTTCTTCGCCTGTGCGATCTCGTACTTCTTCATCTCAGTGACGATCTGCCTCAGGTTGACGTTCTCGGATTCGACCAGGTCCTTGATGATGTCGTAGAACTCGAGCTGGGAGAGGTCCGATGCACAGGCCGCGATGGTCTCCGCGTTGGCGAGCTGGACGGCGAACTTCTTGTCCACCTGCTTGCCGTTGGGGATGATGTACTTCATCACTTCCTCGCCGTAGATCCCCTCAGCCTTCAGCTTCAGGATCGTCTCGAGGTTCCTGACGTCGATCTCCTTCCTCACGTACTCCTCGAACATCTTGGTGGGCCTGGAGTCGGCCTTGATGCTGGCGAGCAGCCTGACGTAGTGGAACTTGTCGAGGTAGTCCTCGATCTCGCCCAGATTCCCATTCTCCTTGTATGAAGCGATGACGTCCTGGGGGATTGTTACACCCTCCATCTTGCTGTAGGCGGCCAGGATGTCGTCGTCGGAATCAAGGGACATCAGCTTCTCCAGCTGCTCCTGCTTGAGACTTCCGGCGGGCACCAGGTCCTCCCTGACAGCTTCGACGTCGAGACCATATGACTTACCGCGGAGGATGACCTTGAGGTTCCAAATATCCCATTTCTCGAGATATGCCGCAACCATCGTGTGGAGTTCACCCTGGGAGGCTCCGAGGATGCTGCTGAACACCTTGGCCATGTTGGCGTTGGTGGCGTGCTCGACGAGATCGAGCCCCTCCAGGTTGGAGGCGAGCTCCTGCATCTCCTTCTGATATCCGGATTCGCTGATGTAGCGGGATATCTCGGGGACGCTCATCTGCAGCATCTTGTTGTAGTCCTCGTCGCCCAAGAGCAGGGACTTCTTGGCCTTGACCCTGGCGACGGTGTACGCGTAGTTGCCTTTTCTTCCGCTGGACTTGAACATACGCCTCACCCGAAGAGAATGTCCGACACAGACTTGATCTCGCGGTCCCAGATCGCCTGAAGAATGGTGGAGTACTGAAGGTCGACCTCGACCGATCCGTCCTCGCTCTGGAGGATGAGTCCGGCCTTGATCCTGCCGTCCTTCTCGACCGAGGCGACACCCAGGTCAGCCGCGGAGAAGTCGTCCTTCTCCGACATGATGGCCTTCGGGTTGTCGATGATCTTCTTGGCAGCCTCGACCATGGCCTTGTACTGCGCCAGCTTCTTGTCGCTGGGCGCGTTCTCAAGGTCGGAGAGGGTGCTCTCGAAGGCCTCGGTGAGGAGCTCCTTCTTCTTCGCCAGGACGATCTTCTTGCTCTCCAGCTCGGCGCTGGAAAGCTCCTGACGGTTGAGACGCTCAACTGCTTCTTTGAGCCTCTTGTCCTCTTTTTCCTTCGTCTCAGCGATCTTCGCGTCCGCGTCAGCGTTGATCTTGGCGATCTCCGCATCGGCCTCC
>CAZLMR010000058.1:0-6889 GCA_964560575.1 uncultured Methanomassiliicoccales archaeon
ATCGTCGAGGAGATCGCCAAGGGAATCGGCGCAGTCGAGGTCATCCCCACCAAGGACAAGAAGCTCATGGCCCAGTGGACCGATGCCAGGAAGTCCGTCATGACCTCTCTGTCCGCCCTGAAGCCCGGATACGCCTGCGTGTCCCTGGCTGACGACATGGGTGTCTCCGTGTCCCAGGTGCCCAAGGCCGTCAAGGCATTCCAGGAGATCGCCGAGAAGTACGACGTCACCATCGCCACCTACGGCCACGCGTCCGACGGCAACCTGCACACCAAGATGGTCATCGATGTCAACGACAAGGACCAGTGGGAGAGGGGCGTAAAGGCTGTGGATGAGATCTTCGACGTCTGCATCGAACTCGGCGGCACCGTCACCGGCGAGCACGGCGTCGGCATCTCCAAGGCCCCGAACTTCCAGAAGGAGAGGGCCTCCGAACTGTCCTCCATCAAGGCCATCAAGGCCGCCATGGACCCGGAGAACATCCTCAACCCCGGAAAGCTCGAGCAGTGGGAGGGCAGCATCCTCAGGAACCTGAGGTACCCCTGCGCCGACTTCCTGTGAGTTCTCAAACCCAAGACCCGGGGGCGACCCCGGGATCATCACCCATTCCGGTCGACGCAATCGTCTGTCCGGGCACATCCGTTCGATGACCAGAAGTGCGTCCTGGTGACAGCCAGATTCGGCAGGATTGTCGGCAGGTTTGTTTTGTACAGAGGCGAGGACGCGGAGGAGGGGACTGTGTCGTACCGCAATGTGGAGGCGTATCTGAGGGATCTGCAAGAATCCATCCTCCTGTTGCTCAGAGCCTCCGTTCCCCCGGACGTCCCTCCGGGTCCAGGAATCAGTAGGTGATGTACACCATGTCTGGCATGTAGACGAAGTAGAACACGAGCTCGATGATGGCCACGGCGAACATGAGCACCCAGACGACCTTGTTCCACGGCAGAATCTTGCTCCCGTCCAGCGGAGGGAACGGGATCAGGTTGAACACCGCCAGGAATGCGTTGAGCGACAGCAGCATGGAGAACACCAGGAACAGCATGTACTCGGTCCCGGTCATGACGACCATGGCCGTGTCCCCCAGCGTGGCTCCCTGGACGAGGAACGCGATGGCGACGGCGCTTATGGCGGCCAGGAAGATGTTGACGATGGGTCCGGCCATGCTGATCTTCCCGTTGCGCTCGGTATCCGCGTAGCCCTGGATGTACACTGCACCGGGGGCTGCGAACAGGAATCCCATGAAGGAGGTGACCAGCGTCAGCAGCAGTCCGAGGGGGTAGACGCGGAATTCGGACCACATCCCGTATCTCTGGGCCACGAACTTGTGGCCGAATTCGTGCAGCAGGAACGAGACCACGACCAGGATCAGGCATATCCCGAAAAGGACGAACCATGCGCCGGAATCCCCGAAGTTGTCGACGAAGTACTGAGACGTCGCCAATCCGCGGCGCAGGATGACGAAAGCGACCGCCAGCACAATGACGGACATGAGGATGTCCAGCAGCTCCTGGCGGCTGAACCTCTTCTTCCCGTATCCCGGGTTGACCTGGATCTCGTAGTCGTACGGGCTCCGCATACCAGGTCGATACAGGCTCACCCATATAAAGATGAAGCAGAATCCATCGCGTGATGGCTCAGAACATCGCACATGGTAAGGAGGTCTGCAGATGGTGCGACAGCTGCGGCACCCTCCTGCTCGGCAACCGCTGTTCCGTGTGCGGTTCGGAGGGCCGGGAGTTCAGCATCAACAGCCCCGGGGACATCAGACCCTGCATGGGGGACAGTGTCGACCTGGTCCTACGTCTCTTCAGGGAGGCCTTCGGCACGGACGAGCCGCTCAGGGGCAGGTCGATATGGTTCAACAAGGTCCCGGGAGAGGACCGTACCGACGAGGTCGTCGCCGACGGGCGCGTCCTGGGCGTGATCAGGTTCGACATGCGTCTGGACCGGATGGTCCTTGACGTCAGGCAGCCCGGGGCGGACATGTTCCACCGTGTGGCCACGAAGAACGTTGTCTGGTTCTGGGGCCTTTCAGGGCATCTCAAGGGCAAGACGATCCCGGGAGAGAATCTCAACGACATCGTCGGCGACTTCGAGAGGGGTGCGCCGCTGATCCTCCGCAAGGGACAGAGGATCGGTGCGGGGACGGCCCTCGTCGACAGTCAGGGGATGAGGTCGGCGGAGCGCGCCATCAAGATCCGCGACATCGACCAGCTTGTTCCGGAGCATGAGGTCCCGAAGGCGGATCTGTCCACGTTCGTCCAATGCAACAGGGACCATCTGAGGAGGATCCAGAGGAGGGCGGTGAAGGAGATCAGGACCTTCCTGGAGACCAGGAACCAGAAGGGCCTCCCCGTGACCGTGTCGTTCTCAGGCGGCAAGGACTCCCTCGTGGCGTACGGTCTCGCCTCCCAGGTATGTGACGGCGTGGAGCTGATGTACATCGACACGGGGCTCGAGTTCCCTGAGACGGTGGATTACGTGAGGGCGTTCGCCATGGAGCGCGGGAACAGGCTGCATGTGGCCTCCGGCGGCAACGGGTTCTGGGACAACGTGGACGCGTTCGGCCCTCCCGCCAAGGATTTCCGCTGGTGCTGCAAGGTCTGCAAGCTCGGTCCGATCACGGACATGATCGACCGCACGTTCCCGAAGGGGACCGTCACGGTGGAGGGCAACCGCTGGCTGGAGTCGTACGCCAGGTCCGGGATAGGTTTCGTCACCAGGAACCCCTTCGTGCCGAACCAGATCAACCTCAACCCCATACGCTCGTGGACCGCCGCGGAGGTGTGGCTGTACATATTGTCCCACGGGCTGTACTACAACCCCCTCTACGACAGGGACTTCGAGAGGATCGGCTGCTACCTGTGCCCCTCATGCCTGTCCAGCGAGTGGAGGAACACCGGTAGGATCCACCCGGAGCTGTATTCGAGGTGGGAGGACCACCTCCATTCGTACGCCAGGTCAAGGGGCCTTCCCGCGGAGTACGTCGATTCCGGGTTCTGGAGATGGAAGGTCCTTCCGCCTAAGATGGTCCAGCTGGCCGAGGAGATGCGTCTGGACCTGAGGCCGAAGGCCGCTTCGGGTCCGACAATGAGGATGCTCAAGGGCGCCTCCTCCTGCGCAGCGGGCGGCTACTCCATGGAGGCGGTCGTCACGATACCCCGCACCAGGGACTTCTCGTATGTGGCGGATGCCCTCCGCACCGTCGGGGATGTGAAGTACGACGGGGAGTACGAGATCGCCCTCCTCAGGCTGCCGATCGGCAGGGCGAGGCTGTTCGGCGGAGGACAGGTGTCCGTCAACGCCCCCGACGAGGGCAACGTGAGGAGGATCTTCGAGAGGGCCGTGAAGGCGCTGATCCGCGCCCAGATGTGCACCGGATGCGGGATCTGCGAGAAGGGCTGTCCGAGGAAGGCCATCAGGATCGACGGCGGCATGAGAGTGGATCCGCAGAGGTGCAGCTCCTGCGGGAAATGCGAGAGGTCCTGCATGGTCGTGCACTACTACGACAAGCTCATGGGCGGGGCCTCCGATGCTTCCGCCCGCAACAATTAAGATGCCCCGCCGTTCATCCCAGAGCATGGACTGGATTCTAGGCCTCGCCATGGTCTTGGGCATCGGCCCAGCACTGATCCTGATGTACCTCGGGGTGCGCAAGTACACGTATCCCAGAGTGGAACAGCCGTTCTTCAGCGATCCGACGTTCTTCATGCTCCTCGTCGTGGGCATGGTCGCCGGCTCGGTACTGTTCTTCGCCATGAGAGTGATGGGATTCGCCAGCAACTTCGTCTACATGGTCATAATGGCCGCCATAGAGGCGATGGTCCTTGTCGTCGTGATGAACCTCAGGCGCTTCAGGGGCAAGTCGGACTCGGTGTTCTACGGCTACGCCCTGGGTCTGGGGATCTCGTGCGGTCTCTCCACTGGCATAGTGTTCGTCACTGCCAGCACCGTGGAGACCTTCGATGCGTCCGTCGTCGTCCTCATCCTCATCTCCGTGTCCATGTCCCTCATGCTCGGAGCGTGCGGGACCACGGTCGGGGAGGGCATCGCGAGGCACAGGGTCATGGAGTTCGCGCTCCAGGCTATGATCCCCCTCATAATCTACAACATCATCCTGACCGTCCTTCTCCAGGGCGGGGAGCTCGGCGGTATCGTCGCATACTACGCCTGCGCGGTCATCGCGCTGGTCTTCGGAGCGGTGCTCTACTACCGCACGATGTTCCAGCGTCTTCCCCAGATCGTCAGCGAGGTGCTCAAGATGGAGGGCAAGAAGAGGAACGACATCCCCAAGTGATGTCGTCAGGCCCTGTAGATCCCGACGCGGACCTCAGAGATGATGCACCGGTCCAGCATGGCCGAGACCATCTTCTCCGCCCTGTCGCCGGCGACCTCGCGTACGTCGTCCAAGGTGAAGGTCCCCTTTATGGCGGTGAGGCCCTCCGCCAGGATGACCATCTTCTCCTCCAGGTCGGAGCAGTGTTCGTATCTGTAGATCATGGTGGAGTAGGGGTCGGCGTTGGCGATCCTCTCCCTCTTCTTAGTCATGTCCGGCGGTATGAACCCGGTTGCCTGGGACAGGGCCTCGCGGACCGCGTCCTGGTCCGCGGATTCGAAGTACACGGACAGGTCCTTGGTCTTCTGGACGCAGTTGCAGTAGGGGCACGCCGACTCGGACTTCGATTCGTCGACTATCCTGGGCCTTCTGCACACGCCGCACAGTGCCAGACCGTACATCAGCGGTACTCCGTGAACACGAGTGCCGCGAGGCAGCATCCGTAGTGGTCCAGGGGGATCTCCAGGTCCTCGGCTACGAAGTGGATCTCGTCGAACTCCACGCCGCGGATCCTCGCCATCTCGTCCATCTTCCATGTGAGGTTCCTGCGGAGGGATTCGGCGGAGCCGTGGATGTGGCCCTCGGCCACGTACCCTCCCCTTCCGTCCTTCCTGTACGCGTACGCGATGCCGGCGGCGATGGTCTCTCCCTCCATGCCGCGCATCTGTGCCAGCACGCAGTGGGTCACGGCACCCATGGGCATCTCGCACCTCTCCACGAGCTGCGCGCCCTTGGGGATGACGGAGGACACGGACACGAGGTTCTGCTCGCCGATCCCGGCCGATATGAGCGCCCTGTCGAAGGCGTTGAGGTCGGAGACCGGGCTGACCGCGGAGCTGTGGGTGATGAAGAATTTCGAAGGTACGAGTTCCATGCTTGCGACAATGGATCTCCGATTATAAGCATGGCTGTAAGGTGTTCGGAGCGGTGAGGTGTCGGGAGGGATGGTCCTCCCGCTCACACCTCATCCGTAGAGCTGTGAGGCGCGCTCCTCCTCGCGCTTCTCGACCTCCTCCTGCTCGGACTCCATCTTCTTCCTGATCTCCTCCGCCTCGGTGAGGAGCGGCTTCGGACTGAGCCTGAGTCCGCGAACCATTGACGAGATGGCCGGCACGAAGGATGCGGCGGCCCCAGGGTCCGGCAGCGACGGGTTCGCGGGGGTCATCAGCGTGGTTACGCCCATGCCCATCGACGGCGCCTCGTAGAGCATGATCCCGGTGGTCCCTTTGACCATGCCGCCCTCCATGACCGTGAGCTTGGACTTCTTGGCCATCTTCGAGGCCCCGGGTCCGACAGCGCACACGACGGCCCCGTCAGTGTCGTTGATCCTCGCCGTGCCCTCGAGGCTGATGATGTCGTGGCAGCCCATGTACTTCAGGAACGACAGGATCGCCTGGACGATCTCGTAGCAGTCCTCCGGCTTGGGCGCGTACTCGGAGAGGCAGACTATCAGATCCCTGCCGGTCTTGGTGGTGCTCTTCCTCCCATAGAACCTCACGGGGGGATACGCCACACCCTTGTAGATGAGGCAGTAGGGGGGCATGGACGGCGATGCGAGGCCGGCGATGGGGGTCATGTCTAGCTGGCCCACCATGTAGTTCGCGGCGATGGAGCTGACCAGCCCCACGCTGGGGAAGCCTATGACGGCGACTGGATCGTCCAGGCTCATATCCTCGTATCTGATGGTCTTGACAGCCATGACCTCGGATAATACCATTAACCTTTTTAAGAAGTTCTATTCTACCCGCTCGGTATGAGCGGAAGCACCATCACCCTGTCCAGAACAACCGGGGGAATCCCCGTGGTCGTAGAGAACATCCCGGGAAGTCAGAGCGCAGCATTCATGATCGGGGTGGCGACCGGGTCCAGGGACGAGCATCCGGGGATATTCGGCCTCTCCCATCTTCTGGAGCACACCGTGTTCAGGGAGACCGAGACGAGGGACTCGTACCAGATGGCCAAGGAGATGGAGGGTGCGGGCGGGGAGCTCAACGCATTCACAGGAAGGGAGATGACCGCTTTCTACGGGATCACCATCAAGGAGACCGCTTCCACGGCCATGGACATGGTAGGGGACATCGTCGCCCATCCGAAGATCAACGAGGAGGACACCGAGCTCGAGAAGAAGATCGTTCTGCAGGAGCTGAGCATGATCCGCAACGAGCCGGACAGCTACATCCACGATCTGTTCGAGTCCGCTCTGTGGAGGGGGCATCCGCTGTGCCAGGACGAGGGCGGCGACGAGAAGATCGTCGCAGGGCTCACGTCGGAGGACCTCCGTGCATATTACGAGGAGAAGTACAGGATACCCAATCTGGCCGTCTACGCCGCGGGATCCATCGATGCCGACGAGACGGTCCGCTGGGCCGAGGAGACGCTCGACGGCATGTCCGGGGGCAGGAGGAACGACAGGTCGGCACCGCCGACACCGAAGTCGGACTACAGGTTCGTCAAGGGTGATGCGGAGCACTGCCATGTCGCGATGGGGTTCCCGTCCTACGGGGCGTCGCATCCGGACAGGATGGCGGCGTCCATGGTCAGCGCCATCCTGGG
>CAZLMR010000059.1:0-6795 GCA_964560575.1 uncultured Methanomassiliicoccales archaeon
GAGGGACAGCGCCCCAATAAAACATATTTTTATCGTTATCATCGGCCTGGTGATCTGCGTCGGAGTGGGCGTGACCAGCTACTTCGTGTTCCTGGACACCATGTCGGCGGAGGACCTCAGCCGCAACGTCGTTCTCTATATGAGCGTCGCTCTCCTGGCGTTCTTCATACCGTCGGTCCTGATACTATGGTACATCGAGAGCAGGGTCACGGTCCCAGTCGGTGCCATATCGGAGGCCTCGAGGAACTTCGTCAGCCGTGACTACGACGAGTCGGCGTCCGATTTCGCGGCGACATGCGCCAGGTTCTCCGGCGCGGACAATGAGATAGGCGAATTGGCAAGGTCGCTCTCCGTGATGAACGACGACATGGGCAGGTACATAGAGGACATAAGGAACCTGAACAGCCAGCAGGAGAGGTACCGGGCGGAGCTGAACGTTGCCAAGAACATCCAGGAATCCTTCATCCCCAGGGACTTCTCCGAGGTCGACGGTACCGGGGCGTCCATCGCAGGATCCATGGAGGCCGCGAAATACGTCGGCGGGGACTTCTACGACTTCTTCAGGATCGACGAGGACCATCTGGCCGTGGCGATCGGCGACGTGTCGGGGAAGGGTGTGCCCGCGGCGCTGTTCATGGCCGTTACCAAATACCTGCTGGAGGGACAGACACATCCCGGGAGGGATCCGGCATCGGTGCTGGCGAGCGTCAACATCAGCCTCTGCAGGAACAACGACGAGAACATGTTCGTCACGGTCTGGCTGGGAGTGCTGGAGCTGAGCACGGGCAAGCTGACCTACTGCAGCGCCGGCCACAACCCGCCTGTGGTCGCACGTGAGGGATCCTCCCCGGAGCTGCTGCATTCGAAGGTGTGCCTGGTCCTCGGTGCGAGGGAGAAGGCGAAATACGTGTCGTCGGAGATCGTCCTAAATCCGGGCGACAGGATCCTCCTGTACACGGACGGCATCACGGAGGCCAACGACAACTACGAGGGATTCTACGGCACCGACAGGCTCGTCGAGGTCGTCGGAGGATGCGCGGACCTGGACCCCGAGGATCAGATACGTGCCGTGACCGATGACATCACCAGGTTCACCAATGGGGCGGAACAGTTCGACGACATGACCCTGCTGCTCGTCAGATACGACGGGGACCTCAGGACAGCCTCTTCTCGACAGTGAGGATGTTGCGACCACCCTCGCGCCGGTAGTTGATGCCGTCGACGTTCTTCTTGACCAGGAATATCCCGAGACCGCCTATCGGACGGTCCTTAGCATCCAGGGTTATGTCCGGGTCCTCCCTGACGAGAGGGTCGAACTCGGGGCCCTCGTCCGAGAAGGTGAGGACGACCTTCATCATGTCCTCCTCCACATCGCACGAGATCTCCACATCCCCAGAACCAGGGGGATTGTACGCGTAGCTGGCGATGTTGACGAAGATCTCCTCCACGACAAGTTCCAGCTGCATCAGGGTCTTCGGCGATGCGCCATGATCCGAGAGGCAATCCTCCACGAACTCCTGCACCTCGTACACGAGGTTCTTGTCAGACGGGACTGTTATGGACCTCATTGCGATTCCCCCGGGATCGTATGATCCCTGAATAATCCCCGCACCCATAGATAAATGTGGGTATGGTCACCCCTGCCTGTCATCGTCATAGATTATCCTGTAGCCCTCGGCCGTGTACAGCGGGGATGCGAACGCGTATTTGATCCAGTCGACGAGGGGTTTGTCGTCCTCCATCAACGGGACATAATATGAGCGGATGGGACGGGTGAACATCATCACCAGCATGATCACCGACAACGGGGTGACCAGAAGAGGGTTGAAGGCCACGAAACCGGCAGCCGTGCTCCCAGAGAGCCCCAACCATGCGACCAGATTGAAGAACACCAGCAGGAACGACGCCCTGACGACCTTCTTCCACGCCCTGGGACGACGGGACCCTATGACCAGCACGGAATCGGACGTCACGACGAGCATCAGGACCTCTATGAAGAACATCGCCATGGAGACGTACGGTCTCCCGAAATCGACGTACATCCCGTTGACGAGGATGCAGATCTTCACCAGGTACAATCCGATGATGATGAGCAGGAACAGCTCGGCCAGCTTCAGCGCCGCCGGCACACCGCCCTTGCGGAGACCGCGGGCCAGCCTCACGATGACCGTGCATTCGTCACCCGAACCGTTCATGGGGAACAATTAGCGTTTTCAACGCAGATAACGATTCGCCCCCAATGGCCAGGAACGAATGGGCGGACCGCTTCATAGACTGCGTCGTCAAACGCACGGAGAGGGACGCCATGCCGAAGACCAACACGATCGTCCTTCTGATGGTCATCCCGGCGGCGTTCAGCATCATCATCGCGACGACGCTGCTGACATTCCATGCCGATCTGTTCCCGACCGATGTATCGGCCTACATCTCGGTGGTGATGGGGATGATGCTGGAATGCGGCATCGCCGGATTCGTCCTGTTCTCCTTGGCCAACCGCTCCCGCACCCACATAGCCCGCGACACGGAGTGGATGGACAGCCTCATCGGATTCGTCGAATCCCATGGCGCAGACGGCTCCGCTATGAAGGCCATCAGGGACGAGATGCCGATGCGCGGCTGGATGGCGACCCTGGTCTCCGCCATCGCCTGGATCGCGATCATGGTCATGACAGTCGGAGTGGGCGTTGCGATCGCTCGCGAGACGGACCCTCTAACTCTGACGAATTGGATTCTGTACGTGTACCTGGTGCTCATGGCGCAGTTCGTATTCACGCTGGGATACACATCCAGGTTCCCGGCACGTCACGACGACATCCAATGCAGATTCACGGAGGCCCTGTCCAAAGAATGCTCTGGTTTCGGCATGAATGTGGAGCCCTTGGAGCCCAGTGTCAGACGCACGCACTGGGCGATCAACGTCGTGCTCTTCGTGATCACCCTCGGACTGTACACGTTCGTGCTCCTCCTCCTTTCGAACTATCATACCAACAAACACATGGCCTCGCAGTGGAGGTACGAGTCCAAGCTCATGATAACCATCATCAGGTTCGAGGGCGGGATCGGCGTGGAGGGCTACGGATGCAACCAGCCTGAGAACCGTTTCATCAGGATCATATCAAACATCATGTGAGTGCATCCGAATCTAATATCAACTGTAAGGACATCCGCCGCCTTCAAGGACGCGATATCATGTTCAGCATCAAGAAACCAAAAGGCGACCACCTTTCCATGGACTACGCGGATGTTGACGGATCCGTCGTCGTCAGACTCACCGGAAGATTGGACTCCGTATCCTCCAAGGACTTCCAGACGGAGGCTGTCGTCAGATGCAAGGGCAAGGACACCACCCTGGATATGGATGGGGTCAGCTATCTGTCGAGCTCCGGACTCAGAGCGATCCTCGCGCTAGACAAGGCGCTCGGTGACAAGAAGCTGTCCATAATCAACGCCAAGAACTCGGTGAAGGATGTTCTGGACATGTCCGGATTCAGCGACTTCATCTGAGGTTGCGCTTAACTTTAAATATAAGAGCGCCATCCCAGATTCCAATCCCCACTTAGCTCAGACTGGCCAGAGCGGCTGACTGTAGAGTGTTTTCGGAAGAAAATCCGATACAGCCGCTGAAATCAGCAGGTCCCCTGTTCAAATCAGGGAGTGGGGACCATCCTTATCCATATATCTCCGGCGAACCGTCGGTTAAGATTTTTCAGCAGAATTTGACGTGTACCACTTTCGGAGACCCTTTTCCGGCCTCCGAAAACGCGTCTCGGGAGACCTGTTGGAGGACGGACTCCGACGGCCGTTGGGTCGATCCGAGATGGCTCCAGGAGTCCCTCTTAGCCGGTACCGTCTCCGTCCACGATGTGTGGTTACAGAGGACGTTTTTAGACTACATGGAGAAGCTGCAGAGAGCCGAATTCTACAACAACGACAGCCACGAGTTTTATTACGCACCCGTCGCCAAGAGGGGCAACCGGTGTTACGCGCTTAAGAAGGCCAAGGTTCGCGACGAGATCACCGAAGCCATGTCGGGGATCGTCTTCGACGAGCCCGTCCCTGGGTTCAGGAACCTCAGGAGGACCAGGCTGCTGTTCGTCACCCTGACTTTCGACCACAAGCGCTTCACGGCCGAGGAGGCATGGGCCGCATTGAAATCCACGCGCCTCGAGGGCATGACCAACCTGTACAACGTCATCAACGGCTTCGACGCCAACATCTCGAAGATCCTCGGCACCCACGGGAAGCTCGTGTCCAAGGAAGCCCAGGCCAGCGGGTATCCGGCACCGCATCTTCTGATCGTCTTGGACGAGCCCGTGATCGTCCGCAGGAAGAAGATCGGTGGCGATCTGGTCAGATGGTACATCGACGACCCCGAGATCCTCAGACGCCTTGGGAAGGACGACGAATCGAGGGCCCTTGCCAGAAGGGACCACAGGGCCGCCATAGAATCCAATCCCGTCTGGAAGCACGGGTTCTTCGACATCGTCGGAGTGGTGTCCGGCCAAAGGTTCAACGGCAGGAAGAACGTCTGCTCCTACCTGTTCAAGTACATGTCCAAATGCCTCACCGAGGACAACTCGTACATGATGTCCTCCTTCGGATCCATAGACGAGATCAAGAACGAGAATCTGCGCATCGCCCTCTACACGCACCTGTGCAACAAGTGCTTCTGCAACAGAGACGTCACCTACGGCAAGGGGTTCAAGGACCGCATAGGCCTGCTTTCAAAGGTCAAGAAGGAGAGGGGGAAATCCCCCTGGACCTACCTGGGCATGGTTGATGAACCGCTCGTCATCGATAGAATGGCCAGAATCGCACAGGAGAGGTCGAACAATCCCGATCCTGTCTGAGAATCAATACGTTCTCTGTTCTTTTCACATCATATTCAGATGATTCTCCATAGGATGCTTTCTCCATCATCCCCTTCATTACAACCATCTCTCCATCTCCACTCTCCCGCCAACCATGTACTGTCCAAATCTTCGCGTCGGGCGGGTCGCGACCCCTCACGGCGCCGGGAGCCGCGGAGCGGCGACCATGCCCGAGCGCAGTGAGGGCACAGGGGCCGTAGCGTCAGCGGAGGCCCCAGGACGGAGCGCAGCGACGTCCCATACTTGATAGAGAATACGCAAGTAAAAACTCCAACAATCTAGACTTCCTTTGACTGTCGTGTTTTTATTACCTCCCCTCACCTCTACATCATCAGAGGCCAATACGCTATTCGAGGGTCGTTACCTGGCGGAAACTACCTCGTATAATAACGATGACTTGTTTCTTATCCGTAAGGTGTCCGTGCCAATGCACGGCTCCGGGAGAGATAGATATGAGCGAAGTATCAGACTTCCTGAATGCGAACCCGGTTCAGTATCTTGCCACGGTGGGCCGCGACGGAAAGGCCAAGGTGCGTCCATTCATGTTCATGACCGAGCAGAAAGGCAGGCTCTGGTTCTGCACAAACAACACGAAGGATGTCTACAAGGACATGAATGAGAATCCGAACATTGAGGTCTGCGTTTCCGATCCCAGCTACGCCTGGATCAGGATCCACGGCCGTGCTGTCTTCGAAGACAACATGGAAATCAAAGAGGTGTGCATGCAGAACCCCATCGTGAAGGGACAGTATCAGACAGCCGACAATCCAATATTCGAGGTGTTCTACCTGGCGGACGCTCATGCGACCATCGCGGACTTCTCTGGAGAGCCCCCGAGGGAGTACGACCTCTGAAACACTTGCCCCCGGAAAACCAGGGGTACTACAAATGACGACCTACCAGGCGGGAACGAACTGCATCGGATGCAGACTTTGCTACAGCAGATGCCCTGAGAAATGTATAGACATCTCGGTGAAGCCAGTGGTCATGGACCAATTGAGATGCATCGGATGTGGCAGATGTGTCGAGATATGCCCGAAGCAATGCATCTCTACGGTGGACTGAGATGACCCTCACCTCGAGAGTGACCGTATCCGACCTATCGGACTGTCCCGTAGAGACCACCCTGCTCATCATCAGAGACAAATGGACCGTACTGATTATGCAGCGCCTGAGGGATGGTCCAACAAGGTTTGGTGACCTCAGGAGGTCCATCGACGGGCTGTCACCCAAGGTTCTCACCGAGAGGCTCCGCCTCCTTGAACACTACTGCATCGTGGAGAGGATCGAAACAAGGAATCCAGATCGCTCTGTGATCTACAGGTACACAGACCTGGGCTGGAGCCTGGACAACGTGATTCAATCCATGTGGGCATGGGGCCACTCCTACAAGGAATGGGTACTCAGGAACAAAGAGGATTCTGATCAGAACCGATATGACAGTCAACGAAAGGATCACAGCTGTCATGGTCCGCGCAAAGAGACGATTGACCATGGTCTGAGCGAGTGCGGTGCTACTTTCACTCAGACCTTGGATTGAGTTCCTTGCGGATCCTCTCCAATTCCTTCTCCAACGCCTTTCCGTTATCCTTGGTGGATTGGAACTCCGAAACAACTTCCAACCCCTTTTCCACATCATCCATATGGCTCAACATCCAATGGACTGCAGTCTTGATGAGTTCCTGATTGCTGGAAAACAGACTCGTTGATTCAACCGTTCTGAGAATCTTGTCGTTGAGTCCCGTTGGGAAACTTACCAAAACACTAACGTCCTGACCCTTCGGACTGCTCTCCTTCGACTTTCTGTAAGATTCGGTTTCTGGGAACATCCTCTCTCCCATCCTCTCGAAGAAGAACAGATCCTTGGCCCGTCTGGAGACATCAACGGTTTCAATCTCGGTGATGACCGTCGCCGCCTCTCTTA
>CAZLMR010000060.1:0-5092 GCA_964560575.1 uncultured Methanomassiliicoccales archaeon
GCTTGCGGGTCACTGCGGCGATGCTGTGGTTCTCGACCCAGGAACCGACGACCTCCGGCATTCCTCCCACCATGTAGTACTCCCTAAGATACGACACCAGCCTCTGGTGGAATGCGGGATCCACAGGCGAATCCATGGTGCCCGAACGTATGTGCTCGCAAAGTGCCACCTCCCCGCAAGCGTTCAGGAACTCTGAGAAAGTCATCGGATACATCCTCAGCCTGTCTATCTTACCGACCGGGAATGATTCGGTCCTGGCGGTCAGGATCCCTAGCAGAGAACCTGCGAACACGATATGGTATCCGGGTGCGTCATCATGGAAGTATTTCATCGATGTGATGGCCCTGGGGCAGGTCTGGGCCTCGTCTATGATTATCAAGGTCCCGCCCTCCTCGATCCTCCTACCGAGGGCCATCTTCAATCCGTTCACTATCCTTGTAGGGCTGAGGTCACCATCGAAGAGCGCGTGGAGATCGGTCCTCTTCTCCAAGTCCACATATGCCACGGACCTGTACTCGCGTCTTCCGAACTCCTTGAGTATGTAGGTCTTACCGCACTGACGAACCCCTTCCAGGAGGAGCGGCTTCCTCTCGGGGCTGTCCTTCCATCTGAGAAGGTCCGAGTAGATTGTTCTCTCCATGAGAAAAATATGCCTGAATTGGTTGATAAATCTATCTAAATCGTGTATAATTTCACATAAACTGTTTCATTGAAATTTTAAATTCTATCGAAACTATTGATTATTTTCACTTATACTATAAATATATGATGCATAAAAATGATTATAAATGGTTCCATTATCATTGTGATTTGATAATCGTAAAATCAGAATGTGATTCCATAATCTGATTTTACAATAATGATTTGACAATCATAATTTTGACAACCCGGCGTCACTCGGAACCCGAGAGCCTTCCCCTCAGGGTGTCCAGCAGCTCGCACGACTTGCACCTGCTCCCGACCGTGGGCTCCCCGCATCTGGGACACGGGTGGAGGGACGTACCTTCATACTCCCTGTGGAGCATCGGACGCAGGGTGTCGAAGGACGACAGTATCCCGAACTTCGCACCGGGGGACCTGTCCTCCAGACCGTCGACCATGTCGCGGTACTGGTTCCTCAGGGCCTCCTGCCAGTACGGGCAGACGCCGTCCCAGAACTCCATCCCGGACACCAGCGCGTAGAGCAGCGTCTCCTTCTCTGGGATCGTCCTCAGGGGCATGAACCTGGGGATCAGCCCGGGCTGGACCTTCTCGTGGGGCCCCATCCTGGCCAGCCTCTCCACGTCGCCCCTGACGAAGTTCATCATCACGGACTGGGCCATGTCGTCCAGGTTGTGACCGGTGGCCAGCCAGTCGGCGCCGATCCTCCTGGCCTCGTCGTTCATGAGCCTCCTGCGGAACACGCCGCAGTAGGTGCACGGGGAGGAATCCCCGGAGACCGGGGCGGCCTCGTCCATGGTGACGCCCAGCTCCGTGAATGAACGGAGATGGAAATGGATGCCGTTGGACTCGCAGTACCTCCTGACGATGTCCACGCTCGGGGGACGGTATCCATCGATGCCCTCGTCGATGGTTATGGCGTGGACCTCCACGCCGTTCTTGGGACCGAAAACGGAGGACACCATCCTGAGGGCGACCATGCTGTCTTTGCCCCCGGACACCGCCACGGCTATCCTGTCGCCATAGTGGACGTCGATCTGCTTCCGGATCTCGCGCTTGACCCTCTTGTCGACGTAGCGCATGAAATGCCTGTCGCACAGGTGGGTGCCGTTGTACCTCACGAATGTGACCGCCTCGCGCTCGCAGAGATCGCACCTCATCGCCGTCTGCCTCCATCGTCTCCTCCACTATGTCCTCCATCTTCGACGCCAGCACCTTCGACGGGATGTCCGGGAGGGTTACTGCCACCGACCTGCCGCTGAGGTCCGTGACCTGCGTGAGCTTCAGCACGCCCATCCTGTCCAGGTCCTGGAGGTACGACCAGAACTGCGTGTGCTTCCTGGCCTTGACCCCGTACTCCTCGCAGACCACCGCGTAGGTCCTCTCCACATGGGCGGCGGCGACCGACGGGCTGTCCTTGATGGCCCTTGCGGCCGCGAGGACCACAAGCATCTTGTTGATGTTTAGCGACCTGAGCTTGGACTCCGACACGGAGCTGTATATCATGGCCTTGGCGGCCCTCGCGTGCTCCAGAGTGACCTCCCCGCCCTCGTCCTCCTCGGCGATGTTGGCGGCCCTGTCCAGCAGCTCGATCGCCAGCCTGGCGTCGCCGTAGTCGGCGGCGTTCTCCGCTATGAGGTCCAGCGCCTCGTCGGTTATCCTCCCCGGATACAGTGCCTCCTCGGCCCTGGCGCCGACGATCTCCCTTAGCTCCGACCTGGAGTACCTGTTGAACCTGACGGTGTTGGTCCTCCTGAACGTGGACAGTGACGCCTCGTCCAGGAGGGCGTCGATCGGATGCTGCGATATCAGCATGACCGACACCGGGGACGTCCTCGGGACGTCCGCCCTCGTGAGCTGGTAGACCACGTCGACGGTACCCCTCTTCAGGAGGACGTCCACCTCGTCCAGGATCACGAAGAGCCCGCGTGTGCTGGCGGAGAGATGCGAGAGCATGGATCTGGCCATCTGGTCCGCGGAGAAACCGCGGTCGGGATAGCCCTTGTCGTAGAGCCTCACTATGTTCAGGAGGACCCCGGTCTCCGTGGTGTTGCGGCAGTTGACGTAGATGGAATCTATGGGCCTCCCCACCTTGGCCATGTACTCCGTCAGGTCGTCGCGGAACCTCAGCGCGGTGGCGGTCTTGCCGGTGCCGACGCTGCCGGTGAGGAACGCCGTGCAGGGCCTCCCCCTCTCGGCCAGGGGCCTGAACAGCGTCTCCAGACTGGCCATCTGCGACTCCCTGTGGATCAGGTTCACCGGGACGTAGTCGAAGTCCAGCTTGGACCCGTCGCGGATGATGGTGGAGGCCCTCTCGAACATCGTCTCAGTTCCTGCTGAAGCGGGTGAACCCGGAGCACGGGAGGACGTCTATGCCGTGCCTCTCCCACACGTCGCAGATGAGGTTCACACCCAGTGAGTCGGACGACATGTGCCCGGAGACCACCAGGTTGACGTTGCTCTTCCTGGCCTCCTCGTAGTGGCTGTCCGGGAAGTGCATTCCCACGACGGTTCCGACTCCGGCCTGCGCCAGCTTCTCGTAGATCTCCTTCGGCGCGGAGGTGCCTCCGGTCATCTTGCACACGATCCTTCCGCAGCGGTTGTCCTTGCGCCCGACCATGATCTCCGGCGGGGAGTTGTACCTGGCCGCCTGCCTGAACTCCGGCTCCGTGTAGAGGACGTCGATGAGATCGGAGAGCCTCTTCGGCTCGCTCCTCTCGAAGAGCTCTGTGAGGTACCTCTGGACCATGTTGTCCGCAGCAGAGTGGACGTTGAACAGCGGGATCCCCAGGATCCTGGCGGCATCCGCGGCCTGGTTGTAGTTGGAGCCCATGACCCCCTTCAGGACATCGTCCATACGGGGCCTCATGAGACCCTCGGCTACGCTGATGGGGACGCCCGCCTCGTGGAACATGTCGGTCTGCATCCACATGACTTCGGGGAACTTCGTCCTCGCCGTTCCGAGCGGGTGGTGGGCGACGACCGCGGAGACCGTCTCCCCCTTCTCCCTCAGCCTGTCCGCGAGCAGGACCTCGGCGGAACCGATGTCGATGCCCCACATCATCCTCTCCGCCTCCATCTCACGGGCCTCGTCGGCCATCACGGAGAAGCGGCAGTCGGTGTAGGGGTTCCATAGCCTCTCAGTGTCGAAGAGCTCCCTCCTGTCATCGGGGAGCTTGTCGTAGGCCTCCCTCGCATCGTCCAGGACCTTCTGGACCTCGTCCCTGGGACGGGGGTCGTTGTCCATGCCCGTCCTGATGGCCAGCTCGTAGGCCTCGTAGATCTTCATGACCGATGGTTAAGAAGGGAAGGTAAATGGTTTTTGGGGTTCCCGTGATGATAGCGGTTCATGACCTGTCCTCAGAGGACATCTCCGGCATCAGCTCCGATGCCCTGTCGAGTATCCGGCAGAATCCGCGGAGCTCCTCCTCAGAGAACTCCTCGCACAGGCGGGACGCCACCCTGGCCATCATCCTGCCCTCCCTCTCGTAGTCCTCCTTGGTCCTGTCGCTGAGCCTGAGCGGACGCACGCGGCCGTCCTCCTCGGACCTCTCCCTGACCACGTACCCCTTCTCCACGAGACGGTTGACCGTGGACGTAACGGTGGCCTTCGTGACCCCCAGCCTCTCCGCGATCTGCGAGGACGTAATGCCTGGGTTGAAGCCGATCATGTCCATGTAGAGGATCGTGATGTACGGCAACCTGTCGATGCCGTGGATGAGCTCCGACATCCTTATCTCCAGCTCGGAGACGCTGATGTAGTGCCTCTCCAGACTGTCCTTGACCTCATTCTGCATCCCCGTTCCTCCTCTCCCTCACGACGACGGACAGCACCAGGGCGATGAACGCGAACGCAACACCGAAGGCCATGGAGAACCCGAATCCCTCCAGGAACGTCACTGGGTCGGTGGAGGCGATGTCCGCACTGCCGATGCCCGACCCGAAACCGAACAGGCCGGCGAAGGTGGCGGTGCCGAGGGCGCATCCGAAGTAGATGAAGAATGACAGAAGCGAGGACGCGCTGGCCCTGTCCTCGTCGGGTACGTTCTCCACCACCCTGTTACCGATCGGCCCGACGGCGAGCTCCCATGTGGTCCCCAGCAGGAACAGACCGACCACGAGGAGCCATGTCTGCTCCACATCCATGAGAGTGAACATCGCTAGGGACACGACCATGCACACGCATCCGGCGATGACGAAGGGCCTGTTACCGATCTCGTCGGCCTTCTTGCCGACCCAGAGGCAGAACACCAGGGTGGCGACCGCCGGGATCAGCAGGTACAGACCGCTGCCGATCGTGTCGAGACCCATCTCTATCTGGAGATAGAAGGGCAGCAGGTACAGGCAGCCCATGTAGCACAGGTTGATGAAGATCAGCGCCACGATGGCCGCGACGAGCCTGGGGTACCTGAACAGGTACAGCTTCAGCACG
>CAZLMR010000060.1:5102-6723 GCA_964560575.1 uncultured Methanomassiliicoccales archaeon
GGGTCGTGGGACCTCCTCTCGACCAGGATGAACATCGCCAGACATGCGATGCATATCACCAGGCAGACGGTGGACATCGTGGTGAAGCCGTGGCTCGGGGATGATTCGACCACGTACAGGCCGGTGACCATCATGATGAACAGCAGGACCGCTCCCCTGATGTCGAATCCCTTGGACACGAAGCCCGTGTCCCTGGGTATGGCATGGTACGCGATGACCGCAGCGATGATCCCGATAGGCACGTTGATGAAGAACACGAGATGCCAGCTCATCATCTCCGCAAGGACGCTTCCGAGCGTCGGACCCACGGCCGCTCCCAGAGAGGTGCCGAGAATGCTGACGGACAGCGCGAACGCCGTCATCCTGCGAGGCAGGAACTTGACGCAGACCATGAACGCCGTGGTGGCCATCATCGCGGCACCGAGACCCTGCACGGCCCTGAACACCAGGAGGACCTCCAGAGAGAAGGACAGCCCGCAGGCCAGCGAACTGAACGAGAATATGAGAAGCCCGGCCACGAACAGCTTCTTGATCGCACCGCTGTCGGCGATCTTCCCTATGACCAAGATGAGGCCCGCCATCATCAGGAAGTACACCGTCACGACCCAAGATGTCATCTCGAGCCCTATGCCGAAGTCCTCCGCGATATCCGGCAGGACCACGTTCACTATGGTTCCGTCGAGACCGTCCAGGAACAGCGCCAACGCCACCACGATGAGCAGCATCCACTGTTTCCTGTGGTCCTCTATGATGTTCTCCATGGTCGGCGGCAATGGTTAGATGTATTAAACCATTTGGATTCGTTAGATACATCTAACTATATATCCTCCGGACGGAACATTGGACGTCGGAATGACCGACTAGTGGAGATTTCTGACTGTCGTATATTCACAGAATCCTGTTCGATGGGAGAACATACGCCACCGAGACCATCACCCATGCATCCCGCCAAACCGCGGAGCATCCGCATATCGACCCGCTCCCGCGGATGGATCCGATGCACAATCGGCCGGAGGATGCCGCCCAGGCCGGCATTGTGGCGAAGCACGAAGCACCCGACCCCAAACGCTTTATCAGCATTCGCCATCGCAGTGATCGGTTGCCATGAACGAGATCTGGACGGAGAAGTACAGGCCGAAGACCCTCGAGGAAGTTGTTGGACAGAGACACGTCACATCCAGGCTGGAATCCTACGTGCGCTCCCGCAGCATGCCTCACCTGATGTTCACCGGTCCGGCCGGAACAGGCAAGACCACATGCTCCCTCGCGCTCGCAAGGGAGATGTTCGGGGACGAGTGGAGAGGCAACTTCATAGAGCTCAACGCCTCCGACGAGAGGGGTATCGAGGTGGTCCGCGGCAAGATCAAGGACTTCGCCAGGACCGCTCCCATAGGCAACGCCGAGTTCAAGATCATCTTCCTCGACGAGGCGGACAACCTCACCTCGGACGCGCAGGGGGCGCTGAGGAGGACGATGGAGAAGTACTCCGGGATCTGCCGCTTCATCCTGTCCTGCAACTACTCGTCCAGGATCATCGACCCTATCCAGTCCAGATGCGCCGTCTTCAAGTTCAGGCCCCTTTCAGCCGAGGACATCAAGGGATTCCTCGGGATGATCGTGG
>CAZLMR010000061.1:0-2269 GCA_964560575.1 uncultured Methanomassiliicoccales archaeon
GATTGTGAGGCTCATGCGCGAGCACCCGGAGCAGAAGATGACCATCGCCCTCTCGGGAGCGTTCATCTTCCTTCTGTCATCCCTCAAGCTGCCGTCCGCGACAGGATCGAGTTCCCATCCCACCGGAACCGGTCTCTCCGCCGTTCTGTACGGTGTGAGCGCCACCTCGTTCCTCGCGCTGATCGTCCTGATCTTCCAGGCGATCCTGCTCGCCCACGGTGGTATCACCACCCTCGGAGCCAACGTCTTCTCCATGGGTATCTTCGGTCCGTTCTGCGGAATCCTCATCTGGAACGTCATGAGGAAGGCAGGTGCCAGCATCCCTGTGAGCATGCTCGGTGCCGCCATCATCGCGGACCTCCTCACATACGTCTGCACCTCCATCCAGATGGGACTCAACTGGGGAGGCTACGCGGAGTTCCTCACGACCTTCGCGGTCACGCAGATCCCTCTGGCGATCGTCGAGGGAATCCTGTTCTACATGTTCGCCCAGTATCTTCTCAACAACAAGCCCGAGGTCTTCGAGACCGCCGGCGGGATCATATTCCCCAGGAAGGAGGCCGTCGAGGTCACCGAGACCGGATCCAAGAGGTCCAAGACCATCTACGTCGCCGGATTCGCGGTCATCGCGATTGTGGTCATCGCCATCCTCGCCTACGGTGCATCCGTCGGATTCGAGTTCGGCGGAGCGGACGATGCAGCAGGTGGAATCGTCGGCGACGACTACGTGCCCTGGTGGAGCGGAATCTGGGGCGACTACGAGCTGCCCGGCGAGACCGAGAGCATGCTCTTCGCCCTGCAGGCCGCTATTGGTGCGCTGATCATCGGATTCTTCGCCGGAAGATACACAAAGAACAAGGCGGAGAAGCAGATGTCCGAGAAGGGCGGGGACTCCGGCAACGGGGGCTCCAGGGACAGGACCCAGGCCACCGACCGTGCGACCGAGGCCGCCAAGCCCGTGGAGAAGTACTACTACAGGTGAGACGCCATGGCCGGGAGGGACGGTTCGAAACCCAGGGAGAAGGCTTCGGGGACATCCGAGCACATACAGATGGACGCTCTGGCGTACAGTTCGAGGATGCTCCACTGGCCTCCGCTGGGGAAGCTCCTCCTGGTCATAGCGGTCCTCATCGTCAACATAATGACCGATTCGGTCATCACCGCCTTCGCGGTGATGGCCCTCGGTCTGATCCTCATGGCGTATTCCACGAACATGAGGATTCCCTTCATCCTCGGTGTGTTCATCGCCGAGGCCATACTCATACTGATAGTCGCCTGTGGCATCATCTCGATCAACGGCGACCCGTCCCAGCCGAGCATCTGGAGCGCGCAGTTCCTGTGGCTGGACTTCTACATGACCGCTGACAGCTTCAACGAGGCCTGGCTGGTCATGATAAGGGCCATAGCGGGCATCACGATGATGATGGCGTTCGCCACATCCACGCCCATCCCGCATCTGGCACAGGCGCTGAGGCAGATCCATGTGCCCGACGAGATCTGCGAGATCGTCGTCCTCATCTACCGTTACGCCTTCCTCCTGCTGGAGAGGCTTGACACGATGTGGAGCGCAGCCAGCAGCAGGCTGGGTTTCTCCGGTTTCAAGCGCACCATGAGGACCACCGCCTCGATCGCGGTGGGGATATTCACCTCGTCGATGAACCTGGCCGACAAGGCGCAGGTGTCCCTGGAGTGCAGGGGGTACCGCGGGTACTTCCCGATCTGGAACCGCCCCAAGAAGGCCGGCATCGGATGGGTGGCGATCGCCGTCATCACATTCGTCCTGCTCTACATACTCGGGACGTACACCGTCGGCATGGTCGATTTCGCCGGACTGGTATTCGGGGTGTGAACATGGATTTCGAGTACATTCTGGAAGCAAGGGACCTGACTTACACGTACGAGAAGAAGGAGGGCGCCCCGATGTCCCTCAAGGGGGTCTCCCTGGGGATCAAGCCCGGGGTCCGCACTGTCATCCTGGGAGCGAACGGCGCCGGGAAGTCCACACTGTTCTACCATTTCAACGGTGTGTTCAAGCCGAAGTCGGGGGAGGTCCTGTACAGGGGAATACCCCTGTGCTACGACAAGGAGATCCTCTACCAGCTGAGGGAGGACATCGCGGTCGTGGTCCAGAATCCCGACGAGCAGATATTCTCCTCCACGGTGGAGGAGGACGTCGCGTTCGGGCCGATGAACCAGAACCTCCATCCGTCCATCGTCGAGTCGAGGATACAGGACAGCCTGTTCAAGGTCGGGATGGATGAGTTCAGGT
>CAZLMR010000061.1:2279-6702 GCA_964560575.1 uncultured Methanomassiliicoccales archaeon
CTCTCCTTTGGTCAGAAGAAGAGGGTAGCCATCGCCGGCGCCCTCGCCATGGAGCCCAAGGTGCTGATCCTGGACGAGCCGACCGCGGGCCTGGACCCTCAGATGTCCCAGGAGGTCATGGAGCTCGTCGACCAGATGTGCCTCACGGGGACCACCGTGATCATCTCCACCCACGATGTGGACCTGGCCTACGCATGGGCCGACGAGATCCATGTCCTGAGGCTCGGGCATCTGGTCTACTCCGGGAGGCCCGAGGACTTCTTCGCTCAGAGGGATGCCGTGGCCCTATCGGGCCTGTCGCTGCCGCACACGTTCTCCGTAAACCATTCGCTGGAGGGCATTCGCGGGCTGCCGGACGAGCCCTATCCCAGGACGAACAGCCAGCTGCTGGCCAAGCTCTCGCCGCCCGATGCGGAGTTCGGCAGGATCAGGATCGTCCCGATACCGTCCGACGGGAACATAGATCCGGGCGACGCGGTCGTCGGGGTCTACGGATTCAAGGCCAAGAAGCTCTTCCGCGATCTCGGGAGGAGGGCCGACATCAATTTCAACGCCATCGAGGGCTGTTGTCTCAGCGCGATGCAGGGCCACGACTCGGTGATTTACTGCGATCCGGAGCTGGCCGCGACGATCAGGTACAGGGTCGGGGCCCTCACGAGGTTCGGTCGCGTCCCGGAGGTGGTCTGATGGCCGACGGCATCATAGAGACGGTCGATCTGACCTACTGGTACGCCGGCAACGACCGTCCCTCCCTGGACAAGGTCAACATCAGGATCAGGAAGGGCGTCAAGACTATCATCCTCGGCGGCAACGGCGCCGGGAAGTCCACGCTCTTCTACCATTTCAACGGGGTCTTCGAGCCCAGCTCGGGGACCGTGTCATTCGACGGGGACGTCGTGAAGCACAGGAGGAAGGCCCTCAGAGCCCTGAGGTCCAAGGTCTCCGTCGTCCTGCAGAACCCAGACGACCAGATCTTCGGTCAGACGGTCGAGGAGGACGTGGCCTACGGCCCCTCGAACCTGGGTCTTCCTGAGGACGAGATAAGGCGCAGGGTGGACCACGCCATCAACCTGGTCGGTCTGGACGCCTACCGCGACAGGAACACCCTGAAGCTGTCCTACGGGCAGAGGAAGAGGCTGGCACTGGCCGGCGCCCTGGCCATGGAGCCGGAGGTTTTGGTCATGGACGAGCCCACCGCGGGCCTGGACCCGCAGATGGCCCTGGAGGTCATGGAGCTGGCCGAGCAGCTGCATCACAACGGGACGACCGTGGTGATATCCACCCACGATGTGGACCTTGCCTACGCATGGGCCGACGAGATCCACGTGCTCAGGAAGGGCGAGCTCATCTACTCCGGGCCGTCCGAGGACTTCTACATGGATGCCGTGAGGGTGTACACCACCGGCGTCATGCAGCCGTCCATGTTCCTGATCAACAAGGGGCTCTGCGACATGCGCGGTGAGCCAGAGGCCCCGTTCCCGAGGACCGAGACCCAGCTGGTGTCCAAGATGGCCTCCGGTCCGAAGGGGAGGTTCATCGTGATCCCAGTGAGGGACAGGATGACCGACTCGATGATCGAGGCTGCACAGTGCAGGGCCTGCGGAAGGGTCGTGGTCGGGCTGTACGGTTACGTCGCCCGCAGCCTGCTCTACGAGAGCATGCTCCCCGTGGACTACGTGTTCGACGGTTTCGAGTCCTGCATGTCCGAATGCTTGATGGGCAGGGACGCCCTGCTGCTGTGCGACGCGGACTGCGTTGACCTCATAGAGCAGAAGATACGCAGGTTGCAGGACTTCGGAACCATCGTGGAATCGCTCGTGCTGGATAGGAAGAACTGGTGATCAAGGTTCGGATCACAGGTCGGCGGTGCACTCGAGCTCCTTGAGTCCGGGTCTCCACACATCGGCATCCATCGTGTCGGTGAGCCTGAACCCGCTGCGCTCGTACATGGCGATGGCCTTGGTGCAGTCGTCCGTGGTCAGGAGGAACGCCGTCCGGAACCCCCTGCTTCTGATGAATTCCATGGCGAGATCGAACAGGCTCTTCCCAAGACCGATCCCTCTGTAGAGGGGCTCCACAACCAGCCATCTGATCTGTGCCCGACGACCCTGTCGTCATGCTCCGAAACATCCGCCGTGGAACTCCTGCGTATTCAGACATTCCATGGCTCCCTCACCATCCCACGGACGGTCAAAGGGTCGGAAAGAGGGGCGGACATCGTCCGAGGGATCCGTCGGCTTGCAATGTCTCCGTGTAGAATTATGATCATTTCGACAGGGGTCGGATGCCGTCATCCTAAGTGTCCGTATTATATTGCATGCACCGATATTGTCGCGGTGAGAGAGCATGGCCGATCCAGATCCGACAGATGACAGGATAAAACGCTGCATAGACCGCTTCTACCTAAGCATGTCCGCCTCGGAGATACGCGAATCGTTCCTCTACGAGAGCGTAAACAGGCTTCCCTACAACACGGTCCTCTACCTCAACCTCATCGGGTTGAACCCCGGCATCACCCAGTCGGAGATCGGCGATAAGCTGGGCGTGTCCAAGAGCACCGTGACGCTGACGGTCAGCCGTCTGGAATCGAAGGGGCTGATAGTCCGTGAGAGGTCGGACGAGGACGGCAGGGTCAGGAAGCTGAGGCTGTCGGACGAGATCCAGAAGGTCTACGACAAGGACAACATGAAGATGATCACCATAATGTCGACGCTCAGGGACGAGTTCGGGAGCGAAGAACAGGAGGTATTCTGCACGATGCTGGACAGGCTGTCCGAGCTGTTCGACGACTGGGAGTCCGAAGGCGCCGGTTCAGTCGAGGGCGAATCCTCAGACCCAGATTGAAATTAGTTTTATTAGTAAAACCAATCAAAATAGTTTTATAAATAAAACCAATGCTGTGCCGTATGGCACAGACCATAACCAGCGGCAGGGGACAGCTTCTCCTGCTGGTGACAATAGGATTCGCTATGATCCTGGACGGGTTGGACGGCACCATAGTCAACGTCGCCCTTCCGGAGATAGCGGAATCGTACGGGATCGGGACTAGCGGGACATCATGGGTGGTGACCGTCTACTTCCTGATGATGGCGGGATTGATCCTGGTGTTCGGGAAGATCTCGGACAAGGGAGGCATAAAGAAGGTGCTGACGTTCGGATTCCTCGTCTTCGTCCTCGGGTCGTTCCTCTGCGGCATATCCCCCAGTCTCGGGATGCTGCTCGCGAGCAGGGCGATCCAGGGTGTCGGCGCGGCGATGCTCGCAGCCTCGGCGACGATGCTCGGTGTGAAGTTCATGCCGAAGGAGCGCATAGGTGTGGCGCTGTCCCTCGTCGTGCTCGGGGGATCGGTGGGTGCAGCCCTGGGTCCGGCGCTCGGCGCGGTTCTGACGGACATAGGCTCATGGCACTGGATCTTCTTCATCAACGTCCCATTGGGGCTCATAGCGTTCTTCATCGCCAGGAAGGCCGTACCAGACGACACAGGATTCGACAGGTCGTCCTTCGACCTCAAGGGCTCGGTGCTGCTGTTCATCGCTCTGGTTATGGGGCTCTATGTCGTGGAGTCCCTTCCGTCGCACGGCTTCACGACGATGTCCGCGGTGGCTCTGGTATTGTTCGTGGTCCTGTTCGCGGTATTCGTCGTGTACGAGAGGAGGGTTGAGACGCCCGTGCTGAACCTGAGGCTCTTCAGGAACGCGCGCTTCGATACGGCGACGGTCGTGTTCCTCCTGTTGAACCTGATATTCATGGGCACGATGTACCTGGTGTCGTTCTTCATGAGGGTCGAGCTCGGGTTCGGAACGCTGCAGAGCGGCGCCTATCTGATGGTCCCCGCGGTGTTCTCGCTGATATTCTGCCTGTGGGTGGGGAAGGCCACGGCATCCAGGGGCAACAGGGTGTTCGCGGCCATCAGCTGCATCCTGCTACTGATCTACACGGTGATGGCGGCCAACTACAGCGCCGAGATGTCAATCGCAATGCTCGTGGTGAGCTTCGCGGTGCTCGGTGCGGTATTCGGCATCGGTGGTGGACCGCTCGGCGGTAGGATGATTGAGAACGTCCCGGATTCAGAGCGTGCTGGTGCCTCGTCCATACTGTCGTTCATCATGTACTTCAGCAGCGCCCTCGGGACCGCCCTGTTCTCCGGGCTCTTCAACCTGGGGTCCGGGGGGAGCGGGGGCTCGATGTCGGACCTGGAACCAGCAGCGTTCCTGGACGGGTTCCAGTTCGCGATGCTCGTGGGTATCGTGCTGGCTGTGATCGCCCTGGTGCTGACGCTGGTCCTGAGGGACGGTCGGAGAAAGGACACGGAGGTCTCCCAAAGAGAATCCATGTGAGCCGGACACGACCGGTGACAGTTCCTAACGGGACACGACTCCGGTCTGGGGCGGGAGAGGCTCTCTCCCGCCCATAAACCCTTCCT
>CAZLMR010000062.1:0-4856 GCA_964560575.1 uncultured Methanomassiliicoccales archaeon
GCGATCGCGCAGGCGAGGAGGCCGACGGCACCGTCGTCCAGAGCGTCATGTAGTTCCGATTCGAGCTGGGCCCTGCGGTCCATCATCCTCTCCAGTTCGGTGGTGTCGAGGATTGCGCGCATCCTCTCCTCGAGGGAGCCGAGCTGTTGACTGATCCTCTCGATCTCCTCGCTGATGGTGTCGCCCCCGTATTCTACCGGGCATTCCGGGGTGTCAGGGTCTAGGCCCGCGTTCGTTATCGCGGCCCTTATCGTCTCGATCTCCCTGTCGATAGCCGCCGCACGGCGGGTCTTCTCCAGACATCTGGCGAAGCCCTCCTCCCCTGAGAACCTCTGTGTGAAGGAGAGGAGATCGTTGTTGGCAGTGGTGAGATCCAGATTGGCGCGCATCTCATCCTTGTCTATCTTGGAGATGGCGGTCGCTGCATCCCTAGCCTTAGTGAGGAACGCGACGTCGTCCTCGATCCCGAGGGATTGGATCCCCAGATCAGAGACGATTGAACGCACATCGTTCTCGAACGACTCCACCCTTTCGCGTAGAACGCCCATCTCCCTGGAGTCGTCTTCCGGAGGTGCCATATGCCCGCCGCTGCCCGCGGACGGCCGTCCCTTGAGGGAATCGACCGCGGCGACGACCAGACCTGCCATCGAGAGGACGATCGCATACGGACTGACGAGGAACGCGGCGGCAATGCCTGCGACGAGCAGCAGGGCGCCTACGTAGAACAACGGGCCGAGGCCCTTCCTCCTGACCGGATCGGACGTCTGGACGGCGGATGTCTCGCGGGAGTCGCGACGGGATTCGAGGTCCCTCAGGCGACGGGATTCTTCACGATAGGTCTGAAGCCTTCCAGGAAGGGCCTCGATGGCCTTCGAATGGACGGACACACGACGCCTGTCGACTCCCATGAGCTCGCCCTCCTCCTGCCCTTTGCGATCCTGGAGGGTTCTCAGCGCCTCCTTCTTCTGCTCGACGTCGCTCCTGAGCCTGGCCATCTCGGACTCGTCGGATTCCGTGACCTCGACGAACTCCCCGAGAGCACTCCTCTCCGCCGAGAGCTCCCCGAGCCTCGCGTAGTTCTGTCTGTTGGAATCGTAGACGTCATGGATCTTCTTCGCCTCCACCATGGTGGCTGATTCGCCCTTCAGCCTGCTGAGCGCGTCGGTCAGTTCGGACCTCTGCCTGTCCAGCTCACCGTACTGCTCGGTGACCGACCTCGCATCCGACATGCTGCTCTCCAATGAGGCGATCTCCGCGTCCAGGGACAGGGTCCTGCTCTTCGAGTTGGACCTCCTGCCGAGGCTGGAGTCCCACATGTCCTCCGCGGACGCGCGTGCGGCTGGCAGGGCGTCCCCGCCGGGGACTGTGAGGAACCTGGTCCTAATCCCGCCCTCGGTGACGACCTTCTCGTCATCCAGGTCCGCAGGGGTCATGGCGAAGACGCTGCGGAACAGCGCCGGGTCGTCGGTCCCCGTAGGCATCCTGGGCCGCTCCCCCTCGACGTTCTTCTGGACGAGCCTGACGGTCTTTGTGGTCCCGTCCTGCTCGTACGTCAGGGTCCCGGAGTCAGTCTTCTCCCTCGCCGGATACTGGTTCCTTCTGCCTGAAGGGACCATGCAGGTGCGTATGAACTCCATGACGGTGGTCTTCCCGCTCTCGTTCGGCCCGTGGAAGACGGTCATGCCTTCCGACACCTCGTACCTCCTTTCGCGGATCGCCCCGAACGAACGGATGTCGACGCTCCTTATCCTCATCTCGAACCCTCCATGTTCGCGACCAGCATGCCGGTCGCCCTTTCGACCAGGGAGGAAAGCTCCTCGTCCGTCAGCGATTCGTAGTACGAGCGGTGCCTGGCGGCTATCGCGTTGCCGAGGATGACGGATAGGATCGCATCCCTGCCCGCAGAGGACAGCTCGCGCCCAGCGAGGATCGTCTTGGCGGTCATATCCGAACCTGAGGCCCGGGCATCCATGTCGATGTCCGGAGTGGTCTCGAGTTCGATCCCGCAGACGGTGCACCCCAGGTACTTCGACAGGTACTCGGAGTTCTCGGCCGTGTGTAGCCTGAGCATCGCGTCCATCTCGCCGGAGCCGAAGAACGTCAGCCTGACGATGTCGCCCTGGCCGACACGACCCATGAGCTCCGTTATGACGTCGTCCATCCCCTTCCCGGTAATGTCGACGGCCAGGTCCCTCCAGACTATCCCCTGCGTTGGGACGAAACGCAGCTCCGACACCCTGCCGTCGTCGACCGTGACGAGGTAGCATCCCTTCTCCCCGGACTCCTTGATCTTCCTGCCCTGAATGTTACCGGGATATACGACATAGGGGTTCTCGTAGAGGACGGCCCTCTTGTGGACGTGCCCGATGGCCCAGTAGTCGACCCCACGGCCGACCATGTCGGAAAGTCTGCATGGCGAGTAGTCGTACTGCGCCCCGACGGAGTCGACGTCGCAGTGGAGGCAGGCTACGGTGAACGCATCCTGGGATCCGGAGATCATGGACGGCAGGTTGCGCTCCTCATGCCAGTCGGCGAAGCTGACCCCGACGACCTCCACGCAGTCGAGACCCTCCAGCCTCAGGCGCTCCGGCTCCGTGCCGAACTCGTGAACGTTGGACGGATAGGGGATGCTTGATTCCCAGTCGGTATGGGGGTCGTGGTTCCCGCGGGCTATGAAGCACGGAATCCCCAGACGGGACAGCTCCGATACGAACCTGTGCCTGGTCGCAGGCGTGATCGTGGACTCGTCGAAGGCGTCCCCGGCGATGACCATGAAGTCGGCCCTCTCGGATATGGCGAGGTCGACGATGCGGGAGAACGACCGGAACACCGACTCCGTCATGGCCTCACCCATGGCGGGATCCCTGACAGAGACCCCCTTGAACCTGCTCCCCAGATGCAGGTCCGCGCAATGAACGAATCTGAAGTGTGCACCCATGCCCTTCCCAGCGACTTCTTTGTTATTAAAACGAATCAGGGGGGTGGGCGAAAAAACCGAAAACCCTTGTTAAAGCCCCCAGGACAGTCGGGACGAAGGGAGCCATAAATATCTGGATTAACCATCCATCTACCGGGAGAGCCACATGGACTGCATCAAGAAGAAGGTGAACGAGGAGCTCAGGACCGGATGGATCGGCCCCAACCACGACTGCGACTACCACCCGAGCCATTTCGAGGGACAGGACTGCACGTTCTGCTACTGTCCGTTCTATCCGTGCGAGGACACGGACCTCGGCGACTTCCTCATCGGGAGACGCGGGAACAAGCTCTGGAACTGCACGGACTGCCTCTTCATCCATCGCACGCCCGTCGTGAAATACGTGCTCTCCGAGATCGAACGCATGGGCATCACAGAAGCGGGCGATCCACGCTTCGCAGAAATCCTGGCCTCCGCGAAGGAGAGGTTCTTCCACCCCGGCAGGGCCCTCATGGTTGTCGGCGCCACATCCGACGCGGGCAAGTCCGTCACCGTGGCGGCTATTTGCAGGATCCTCCACAGGAGGGGGTTCCTCGTCGCACCGTTCAAGAGCCAGAACATGAGCCTGAACTCCAAGGTCACCCGGTCGGGGTCGGAGATCGCCATGATCCAGACCCTCCAGGCGAAGGCGGCCGGACTGAAGAACCCGGACGCCCACATGAACCCCATCCTGCTCAAGCCCAAGGGCGACACCACGTCCCAGGTCATGGTCCTGGGCCAGCCCTACGCGGACTACAGCGTGAAGGACTACTACGGGGAGTTCGTCCCGGGACCTGGAAGGGAGATAGTCCGCGAGAACGTCGACTTCCTGAAGAAGAGATACGATTTCGTCATAATGGAGGGAGCCGGCTCCCCCGCGGAGATAAACATCTACGACAGGGACATAGCCAACATGGGGGCGGCCGTCATCGCCGACGCCGATGTCATCCTCGTGGTGAACGTCGAATGGGGCGGCTCCTTCGCCTATGCCCTCGGGACCATCGAGCTCATACCCGAGGAGGACAGGAAGCGCTTAAAGGGCGTGATATTCAACAACCTCCGGGGTTCCACTGAGAGCTTCAGGTCGGCCATCCCCGAGTTCGAGAGGATCTCCGGGGTGCCCGTCATCGGTGTCGTTCCTCATGCCGACGTGGTCCTTCCCTCGGAGGACTCCGAGGCCCTGAGGGGCATCCGCGGGAAGGGCGAGGGGAGATGCCGCGTGGGCGTCATCAGGTTCCCCAGGATAGCCAACTTCACGGACCTGGACCCGCTCTTCCTCGAGGATGTCTCCGTGGTGTTCGTGGAGAAGGCCTCCGACCTCGACGGCGTCGACGCCGTCGTGCTGCCCGGGACCAAGAACACAGTCAACGACCTCAGGTGGATGGACGAACGCGGCATATCCGACAGGCTCAGAGGGCTCCGCGGAAAGATACCGATCGTGGGCATATGCGGGGGATACCAGATGATGGGAGCCACGCTGGAGGACCCCGAGGGTCTGGAGGGGGGTGTGAAGGGGACCGTGAAGAAGGGTCTGGGGTTCTTCGACAACGTCACCAGGTTCGGCGAGTACTCGAAGCGGATCGTGAACAACACGGCGGAGATGCTGGTCGGGGACGGCGGCGAGGTCACGGGGTACGAGCTCCACATGGGGATGACCGACGTGCACGAGAAGCCGCTGTTCAGGATCGACAACAGGTTCACGGGAGGACCCGCCGAGGAGGGGTCCGTGAGGGAGGACGAGATGCTCTTCGGGACCTACCAGCACGGGGTCTTCGACAAGATGCCGTTCAGAAGGTACTTCCTGTCGTTCGTGAGCCATGACGGCGAGAGGCCGGACACCTCGGACGTCAGGGACTACGACGACATCATAGAGGAGAACCTGGACAGGCTCGCCGACGTG
>CAZLMR010000062.1:4866-6683 GCA_964560575.1 uncultured Methanomassiliicoccales archaeon
ACTGGGGGTGAGGGAATGAGCCGCATCCTCGTCCTTGGCACATCCTCCGGAGCCGGGAAGACTACGTTCTGCGCCATGCTCTGCAGGTACCTGTCCAGGAACGGCCTCGACCCGGTCCCGTTCAAGGGGCTGAACCTCTCGCTCAACTCGTACGCCACCATGGACGGCGGGGAGATCGGCATCGGACAGGCGTTCCAGGCATGGTCCGCCGGTCTGGAGCCTGAGACGGACATGAACCCGGTACTCCTGAAGCCCTGTGGAGGCGGGGTCACCCAGCTCGTGCTGAACGGGAGGCCGGCCCAGGACGTTTCCAGTGCCGCCCCCATGGACAGGGCGGGAGCGATGGACGAGGCCGTGAAGGCCTTCTCGAGGCTCTCCGAGGAACATGGGTTCGTGGTGTGCGAGGGGTCCGGATCCCCGGTCGAGCTGAACATCATGGACAACGACATAGCCAACGTGGGGCTGATGCGCAGGCTCGGCGTCCCCGCGATACTGGTCGGCGACATCGAGAGGGGCGGAGTCTTCGCCGCGATATACGGCACATGGAGACTGCTGCCGGACGACGTCAGGCCCCTGCTGAAGGGGTTCGTGATCAACAGGTTCAGAGGTGACGCGTCCATTCTCGAAGATGGCATCAGAAGGATAGAGGAGCTCACAGGGATGAGATGCCTCGGCGTCCTGCCCTATGTGGACCTGAGGTTCCCAGAGGAGGATTCGCTGTCCGACTCCACCGGCAGGCTCGAGGGCGTGGATGCCCGGTCCGCGTTCATGTCGAACGTGGACGAGCTCACGGACACCGCGGAGAGGGCGGGGTTCGACTTCTATTCCCTGATCGGGTTCGCGGATGAGCGGTCATCCGCCTGATGCGACCCTGATCGCCCTGACCTCGGCGTCCTCGGGAGGCACCGTGTCCATCGGGACCGGCCTTCCGGACAGCGTGAAGATGAAGGCGTCGGGATGCTGGCCGACCCTGGAGGCGGCGGACTGGATCGTCTCGCCCGCCTCCATCTCGACCGTCTCGTCGGCGATGCGGAGTACTGCCATGATGCCGCGATGCGCGGGACCCTATTAAACAGCTCGTGGACAGGTTGCATAACATGTCGCATCCAGCACGGACTGTCCGTCGGTTGACTAACGGAACGTGCGAACCTTCATTAACGGTTGGCGACATCTTCCTGCATTCAACAGGCGTGTTCCAGGACGGTGTCGGACCGTCGTTCTGAGGGGCGAAGCCCGAAACAACTTCTGGGGAGGAAAGAACATGAACAGCGATTACAAAAGATACATCGAGAGGAAGGCCGAGATTTGCAGATCCGCGGACAGCTTCTCACCCGACCTGTACGAGAAATACGATGTGAAGAAGGGACTGCGCGACTCCAAGGGCAACGGCGTCGTCGTCGGACTCACCACCGTATCCGAGGTCAACGGAACCAACAAGGTCGATGGTGTCAAGGTCCCCTGCGAGGGGAGGCTGAAGTACCGCGGGTACGACATCCGCGACCTGGCCGCAGGTTTCCTCAACAAGCGCTTCGGCTTCGAGGAGTGCACATACCTCCTGCTTTTCGGAGAGCTCCCGGACAAGCGTGAGCTGGAGCAGTTCAAGTTCTACCTGGCGGAGCAGAGGAAGCTCCCGGTAATGTTCGTCAGGGACGTCGTCATGGTCGCCGCCGGGAAGGACATCATGAACTCCATCACCAGATGCATCCTCTCCCTGGCATCCTACGACAAGAGGGCTCTGGACAACAGCCTGGACAACGTCATCCGCCAGTGCATCTTCCTCATCAGCGTCTTCCCCATGCTCACCGTCTACAGCTACC
>CAZLMR010000063.1:0-6671 GCA_964560575.1 uncultured Methanomassiliicoccales archaeon
TCGGCTCGTCCAGCAGCAGGACCTCCGGCTCATGGACGATCGAGCATACTATGGAGGTCTTCCTCTTCCAGCCGCCCGACAGCTCGTCCACCAGGCGGTCCATGTACTCGTCGAGTCCCAGGAGTTCCACGGCCCTACCGATGCGGGAATCCATCTCGGAGCGCGGGATCTTGTGCAGGAGGGCGTGCTGCTTGATGTTCTGCCTGACGGTCAGATGCTTGTCCAGGCTGATGTGCTGCTGCGCTATGCCGATGCGCCTCCTCACCTCCAGGTAGTCGGCGGTGACATCGAACCCGTCCACCCTGATGCTCCCGGACGTCATCCTCTGGATCGTCGTTATCGTGCGTATGGTCGTGGTCTTGCCCGCGCCGTTCGGTCCCAGGAAGCCGAAGATCTCGCCGCGTTTGACCGAGAAGCTTATGCCGTCCACGGCGGTGACGTCACCGAACCTCACCACGAGATCCCTGACCTCGATTATCCCTTCCCTGTCTGCTTCATCGGTCACGGTCAGACCATTGCGGTCTTTCATAGATATACCTGGTACGGCAACATCGGGAAATTATGTTGGATGTATATGACAACTATAAATAGTTGGATGATATATCCATTATTGCCACGGAGAAGTCGTACCGATCAAATGTTTCCTCCTCGGGCCAATCCAATATCATCCGTGGTTTCCTCCTTTATCTGGTGTGCGAGTCGTGACGTGCGGGCACACTTCCTGTTTTAATTCCATAAGCCGAGGTCAGTCGTTCATGGATTCGGGAGGGTGCCTTGTAGAGGCTGGTAACGCGTATGCGACCATCGAGAGTGAAAGCTGTGGTGACGGTTTCTCTTCATGGTGAATTGTCGAGGGACAGGGGATTCGGATGGTCGAAGTGGTTGAAGATTGTGATAATCATAATTAAGAAGTTATATGCCATTATTTGTTTATTAGTAAGGCTAGAGTCATGGATCAGTGCAAGGAGCCAACGTTGAGATCATCGGCAGACAGCGGTTACAGATTGCGCTGTTCATCCAAGGATTGATTGCAGTATTGGCGTCAGAGGTGGTTCGTTGAAGGTTTGGGACAGAAGGAGGCTCACATCATGGTTCCGCACCGAGAGGGAGCGTCCGGAACCGATCCCGGTCCTGGAGTTCAGAGCCCCTCCGGGCACCCAGACCATAGACAATTCGGAGGAGTTCGAAAGGTTCCGCAGATGCGTGGAGGAGGGGAAGGATCCTTTCGAAGGAAGGCACAGCTACACCGGGCGCGGCATCAGGCGCGAACATCTGACGAGACGCCGCTTCTGAGATACGGCGGCTGTTCCGACCCCATACCCGAGGGGCGGGAGAGGCGCGGCGGTCGTACCAGAAGGAGAAGGTCCGAGTGATGGGGCCTGAGCCGGCGATCACTCCGGCGGCCTTCTCTCGGTCCCGTCGGGGTATCTGATGAACCTTCCGGAACCAAGGGGCTGTGCGCTGTCGATGAGCTGCCAAGGCCATTCGCCGTACTCGTTCTTCCTGATCTCATCGAGTCCCGCCCTGACCTCCTTCAGGTTGGCAAGGTAGATCGGTCCGAAGGAGGCCATCTTCTGCCCTATCGGCTTCCCCTCCAGCAGCCAGATGACCGATGTCTCGTCACCGTTCTCTATGGTGACCTCGATGTTCTCCATCAGCTTGACCCTGCTCTCCTTCTCGACACTGATGCCGTTGAAGCTCGCATCCTTTCCGGATATGAAGTAGAGGTTCCTGTTGGCGCCGTCCATGCCCCTGTCGACGACGACGGACGCTCCCGGCTCCAGTTCGAACCTGACGATCCTCACGCCGTGGTCGCCGTGTGCCCAGGACTCGGGACTGGGGGATCCAGCCGAGACGCCACCGAAGCGGCCGCAGAGGACCTTGGCCTCCCACCTTTCGCCTCCGGCGCGGGGCACGTCGTCGTCCCAGACGGTGTTCACGGCGTTGTCCCGGTTCTTCAGTTCGAGGGGGAGGTTCAGCATGATCTGGGTGATGTCGTTGGGGTTCCTGTCCTCCTGGTTGGCCAGGGGGTACATCTCGTTGTGGCTGTACCTGGACGAGGCGCACACCCACTGCACGTCTCCGAACCCGAACCTGCCCTCGATGCCCATGTGGTCGCGGTGGTCCACGTATCCGACCTGGGCGAGGGTTATCGTCTCGTAGCCCCAGTGGGCGTGCATCGGGAAGCCGGGGACGACCTTCCCGTGGTACATCCTGAAGCCGAGCCTCTTCTCATAGTCCCTTCCGAGGTCCCTGCCGCCTATCTGCTCGAGCGGAGGGGCCTGCTGGCGATTGCCCTGGGGGTAGTCATCCTCGTGATGGGAGGCGAAGATGAAGGGATCCTCGGTGTCCCAGTGCTTTCCGCGGATCCCTTCATCTTCGCCTCCCATCACGAGGATGAAGGGATCCTCGGTGTCCCAGTGCATTCCGAGTATGCTGACCTTGAACGGTCCCGTGGGCTTCCTGGAGAAGAGGGCCATGGACGTGAATCCGGGTAGGAGTGATAAAGGCAACGATGGGAACTGACGGGCCTGTCGGAGAAGTCCCCTGCCGATGAATGATGACGGATGTCCGGCGATCCGGGGACATGCGTTCCTCCTCCAACGGCCCTGGATGGTCATCCCAGTCTCGTTGTATTTGAATCAGTGCCGAGGAACCGCCGATCATCCGGACCCGATGGGGCGATCGGGACCGTTTGGTAACTACAGGGCCATCGGCAGGATTAAGCCGGGGGCGGACATGTCGGCGACCATGTCCGATGAAGGCACCCGTCTGAACAAGTACATCAGCGAGGCAGGCGTGGCTTCGCGCCGCGCGGCCGACAGGCTGGTGGAGGAGGGCAGGGTGACCATCAACGGTCGCGTCGCCGTCCTGGGAGACAAGGTCTCCGAGGGCGACGTCGTGACGGTGGACGGCAGGACGATAGGCTCCAAGAGGAGGGACATCATCCTGGCGTTCAACAAGCCCCGCGGACTCACATGCACATCGAATCCAGACGACCCGGACAACATCATCGACTTCATCGGCTACCCGGAGAGGATCTACTCCGTCGGGCGTCTGGACAAGGACTCCGAGGGTCTTCTGATCATGACCAACAACGGGGAGCTGGCCAACAGCATCATGAGGTCCCGGGCCGAGCACGAGAAGGAATACATCGTCAGGGTCGACAGGAAGGTCACGGACGAGTTCGTCAGGGGGATGTCCAACGGCGTCCCCATTCTCGGCAGGGTCACGAAGAGGTGCCTCGTGGAGAGGACCGGCGACAGGGAGTTCAGGATAGTCCTCAGGCAGGGTCTGAACCGTCAGATCAGGAGGATGTGCGGACATTTCGGATACACAGTCCTTGAATTGAAGAGGGTCAGGATCATGAACATCGAGCTAGGGAGTCTTGGGACAGGGAAGTACAGGGACCTCACCGATTGCGAGCGGGAGGAGCTTTTCAGGGAGCTGGGACTTTGATAGCATACAGGATGCTCGAGGCGGGGGACATCCCGGAGGCCGTGGAGATCTCCAAGGTGCAGCTCGGTGTGGATTACCTAGACGAGCATGACTTCGAGGATGCCATGACGGATCCGGGACAGTTCTGCGTGGTCGCCGCGGAGGGCGACAGAGTTGCAGGCTTCTCCATATGCCAGGTGTTCGGTCCTGAGCTGGAGGGCGAGAAGCTGATGCTCCCCGACGGTCCGGAGAGGGACATGGTCATGTCCACCCCGCTCACAGGGCTCCTGGATTCGGTGGCGGTGTCCGCCGACTTCAAGGGGAAGGGGATCGGCACCGAGCTCGGACGCAGATGCATCGAGGAGATGGGGAGGCGCGGTTGCGGCATCGTCTGCGCCATGGCCTGGAAGAACATCCTCGGCGTCACCAACATCGCCAAGGTCCTGGAGAGGCTCGGCCTCAGGGAGACCATCGCGATCCAGGGATACTGGAACCTGATGGTCGATTCGCCCGAGGGACACGACTGCCCGATATGCGGGGCCCCATGCAGATGCTGGGGAGTGTTCTGGTACAGGCCCATCGATGAGGCATGACCTTCCGGATCAGGGGGGCCAGCGAGGTTATCGGCACGACGTACACCCCATCCGGGCATCTGTAGGCATAGGTCGTCATTCCGCAGACAACGCACAGGACCGACGGCGGACATCCCTCTTCACGGAAGAACCTGTCCATTCTGAGCAGGTCCCCTGCGGTCCATGTTTTTCCGCACCGCTGTGGGCCCTCTATCGATACGGCACCGAACGATTTCAGCATCAGAGGCAACTCATCGTCTATCAGTCTGGGCATGTAGCCGTTCGGTCTGAGTGTTATGGATTTTAGTCTGCCGTCATTTCACTAGTAGGATTTCCATAGAGTCACTAGAAATTTTTCCACATGGATCCGACATCGGCGATTCATGGAGCCATCCTCTGCTCCAGCCATGCCGCTATGTCCCGGTATACAGTTTCGTGATCGACCTCGTTCAGAATCTCATGCCTCATGCCTGGATAGAGACGCACCTCCGGTCTCAGTCCGCGGCTCTCGAGTCCGGCCATGGCCTTCTCGACGCCCTTGCCGAAGTCCCCCACTGGGTCCTCCTCGCCGGAGACGAACAGTACCGGCAGATCCTTCGGTATCCTCTCGAATCCCTCGCCCTTCTCTATCCGGCGGATCATGGTGAAAAGGTCGCGGTATGCGGCGTCGGTGAACTGGAATCCGCAGTCCGGGTCCTCGTCGTAGGCCCTCAGCGCATCCGGGTTGGCGCACAGCCACTTGTTTGGGAGGTCCGGGGTGTCGAACTTCTTGTCGTAGCTGCCTAAGACCAGACCGTTGAGCATGTCGCTGCGGTGGTGGTTCCCCTTGACCATGCAGAGCAGCTTGGCGATGGAGAGCGCCAGCGACACCTGGTATCCGGCCTGCTGTCCCGTCCCCATTATGACCGCCGCGTCGATCCCGTCGCCTCCGACGGTCAGGAACCTGCGGGTGACGAACGAACCCATGCTGTGGCCCATGACGAAATGCGGGATGCCGGGGATATCCGAGCACATCCTGGAGTTCACCAGCCCCATGTCGGACACCAGCATGTCGTCGCCGTGCTCCTCGGCAATGAACCCCTTCTCCTCGGATGTCCCTCCGTGACCCAGATGGTCGTGGCCGTAGACCGCGAACCCGCGCGAGTTCATGAAGCGGGCGAAGTCGTCGTATCTGAGGATGTGCTCTGTCATGCCGTGAACGATCTGCAGCGAGGCGATCGGCTCCACGTCGGGCATCCATCTGTAGCAGTTCAGCTCCTCGTCCCCGCGGGATGAGGGCATTGTGAAGTTTTCACGGCTCATGGGTGCGGTTCGTCATGCCCCATATTTCATGGTTGCGAGCGGAGCTTAGACGACATCCGTTCGCAATCCCCCTGCGGGGTCAATCGGTTCTCCTGGCACGGACTATGAGGATCTCCGGGACCTCCCTGCCCGGGAACCCGGTCTCCATCAGGCCGTCGACGATGAAACCCGCCTCGAAGCACGCCCCCATGAGGTCCTGGAGGGAGCGGTGATGGTAGTTGTGGGGGACCGGCTGTCCTGGGATGGCGTCCCCCGGATAGGTGTGCGGGGTGAGGTAGAGGTCGGTCAGGGTCACGAAGCACGGGTGCTGCGTGGCGAACACCAGCGTGCCGCCCGGTACGAGTAGGCGGTGGACGCCGGAGAGCAGGGCGCCTATGTCCGAGATGTCCATGAACCCCATGTTGCAGACCGCCTTGTCGAACCCTCCCGGCTCCCCCAGGGATGCGATGTCCTCGGCATCGGAGGCATCCGCGACGCGGAAGTCGATCGGCATCCTCGCGTGGCGGCGGCGTCTCCTGGCCAGCTCCACCATCCTGGGGCTGAAGTCGAACGCGGTGACAATGACGCCCATGTCCGCCAGGTACGCCGAGTAGTTGCCGTTCCCGCAGGCGATGTCCAGGATCCTCTCCCCCGGATGCGGGTCCAGAAGGGCGCTGACCCCCGGCCTCACGAGGTCGCGGTGCCACTCGTTCGAGTCGTCGCCCATGTAGTCGTCCCAGTGATCCGCGTTGGCCTCCCACGCCGGAAGGTCCAGATTGCCGTTCCCCTCGTCCATGACGCTGACAGCGCCGGTGAGGACTTAACCGGTTCGACGTTAACGAGGACCCGCGTGTTATTTTTCAGCGTAAAAGTATTAATGCAGTCGGACCTATCATCCGACATGCGCAGAATCGCGGTCTACGGCAAAGGTGGAATCGGGAAATCGACCACAGTCGGGAACGTCTCCGCCGCCCTGGCCGGCCGCGGACTGAAGGTTATACAGATAGGATGCGACCCCAAGGCGGATTCGACCCGCGCGGTCGCCGGCAGGAGGATCCCCACAGTCCTGGAGACGATGAGGGACAATCCGGACCCCGAGCTCGAGGACATCGTCTTCGAGGGCAGGGGCGGCGTCATGTGCGTCGAGTGCGGGGGTCCGAGGCCCGGGGTCGGATGCGCCGGCCGCGGCATCATAGCCGCGTTCGAGCAGCTCGAGGACCTGGACATGATCGGAGCGTACAAGCCCGACGTGATCCTCTACGACGTCCTGGGCGACGTGGTCTGCGGCGGGTTCGCCATGCCGATACGCAACGGCTACGCCAGGGACGTCTTCGTCGTCACTTCGGGGGAGATGATGTCGCTATACGCGGCGTCGAACAT
>CAZLMR010000064.1:0-6665 GCA_964560575.1 uncultured Methanomassiliicoccales archaeon
TTATACTTCTGGAGCTCCGCGATGATGGCATCAACGAGGCTCGCCACGACCGACACTTCATGCATCGCGGGGGAATCCGCTGTCTGATTTAAGTCACATGCGTTCTTAACGACGGTTATCCGCATAATACTTGCAGAAACGTGACACCGAGCACCTGTCGCAATGTGGGCGGTTGGGCTGACAGACCTCCTGGCCGTGCCTGACCAGGTACCTGTTGATGTCCGACCACCTCTCCCTCGGGGTGATCTCCATCAGGGCGAACTCCGTCTCCTCGGGTGTCCTGGTGTGCACCAGACCCATGAGGTTGGATATCCTGTGCACATGGGTGTCCACGCACACGGAGGGGATGCACATCGCGTAGGACCTCACGCAGGCGGCGGTCTTCCTGCCCACCATGGGCAGCTTGACGAGCTCCTCCGTATCCTCCGGGACCTCTCCGCCGTACTCGTCCCTGAGCATCCTGCAGCACCTGACGATCGCGTTCCCCTTCTGTTTGGGGAACCCGGCCGGGCGGATGAGCTCGGCCACCCTATCCGGGTCGGCCTCAGCCAGCGCGTCTATGGAATCGTATTCGTGGAAGAGGTTATCCGACGCCTTCCTGGTGTTGTCGTCCTTGGTCCTCTGGGACAGGATCGTGGCTATGAGGACGTGGAACGGGTCGCAGGGCCACTCAGGGTTCAGACCCTCTGAGTTCCTCCCCGGATACACCCCGCCCTGGTACTCCTCGGACAGTATGTTCAGGATCTCGCAAATCTCGTCTGAAGCCATCTCAAAGCATCCTCCGCTGTACGGAACGAACCGGTGACCAGCACGTTGAGGTCACCCCTCTGGTCGAGCGCCGCCTCCATCGCCTCCCCGACGGTGCCGAACACCCCGTCGACACGGCGGTACCTGGACATGATGTCGGCAACGTCCTCCGCCCTCGCGGCCCTGGGCGAGTCCGGGGATGCGACGAACACCTTCGCCGACACCGGGGCCAGCTCCGACGACACCCCGTCGATGTCCTTGTCGCTGAGCATCGCCAGCACCAGAACCACCTCTCCGTAGATCTCGGCGATATCCGAATGCAGGCACACGGCGCCGTTCCTGGTGTGGGTCACATCGACTATCACGGGCTCCGCGAGCATCTTCTGCATCCTGCAGGGCCATGAGACCATCTCCAGGCCCTCCGCCACATGGTCGCGGATGGTCTCCTCGTACTCGGGCAGCATCGTGACCGCCTCTATCGCCAGGGACGCGTTCCTCGCCTGATGCCTCCCGGGAAGGGCCACGGTATAGCTCTCTCCGCGGTAGACGAAGTCCAGGCAGTCCGGCCAGCTGGCCATGACCTGGGCGTCGTCGGCCATGACGCGGACCAGTGGGCTCCCGACCTCGCGGGCATGCCTCTCCAGGACGGAGTACACCTCGTCGGAGTTCAGCGTCACGCACGGGACGCCGGGCTTCATGATGCCCGCCTTCTCCAGGGCGATCTTCTCGATCGTGTCCCCCAGGAACTCTGTGTGCTCCATGCCTATGTTGTTGATCACGGAGACCTCCGGTGTCACGACGTTGGTGCTATCCAGCCTCCCGCCCATGCCCACCTCTATCACCGCGATGTCCGCGGAGACCATGGAGAAGTACTCGAGCGCGATGACCGTGAGGACCTCGAAGTTCGTGCACTCCATCCCCTCGGCGGCCATGGACTCCACATGGGGCCTGACCAGTCCAATCATGTGGACGAGGTCCACGTCCGGGATCTCCTCCCCGTCTACGCGGATGCACTCGTTGACACGCATGATGTGCGGGGACGTGAACGCCCCGACCCTCAAGCCCGACGCCTTCAGGATCGATTCCAGCATCGCGCATACGGATCCCTTGCCGTCGGTGCCGGCCACATGCACGTATCTCATACCCTCGCGGGGGTCCCCGATGCGCCTCAGGAGCTCCTCCGTGTTCTCCAGACCCGGCTTGACCCCCCTCCTGGTGAGTCCGTCGAGCCATGCCATGTTCCCATCTGGGTCCAAAATGATCTCCGGCGTCTCCGATACTGGACACTCTTTTAACCCTATCGCACCCATCGACGGGACATGAGAGGGGTGTTCGTATCCAACGCCTATCTGAGGGGACCCAAGTTCTCCGAACCGGCCGCGATGATGAGGGACGCGGCATCGGAGATGGGGATCGGGCTGGAGCTGGTCACCAACGCGGACCTCATGTTCCCCGTCGGGGACACAGATGCCGCCGGGAGGGTCCTGGGCGATGCGGACTTCGTCGTGTTCTGGGACAAGGATGTCAGGCTTGCCGAGAACCTGGAGCTGTGCGGATACCGGCTGTTCAACGGCTCCGGATGCATCGCCACCTGCGACGACAAGTCCCTGACACATCTGGCACTCGCCCGCGCCGGGATCCCGTCGATAGAGACACTGGTGTGTCCGATGTGCTTCTCGGCCTACGACGACACCTCGTTCCTCGACCGTGCGGCGGACATCCTCGGTTTCCCCATGGTCGTGAAGGACTGCTTCGGCTCCTTCGGACAGCAGGTGTCCCTGGCCGCGGACAGGGGATCGCTGGAGAGGATGCTCGAAGGACCCTACAGACCCAGGATACTCCAGAGGTACATCGAATGCTCCGCGACGGACGTCCGTCTGGAGGTCGTCGGAGGAGAGGTCGTCGAGGCGGTGATGCGCCACGGCCCGGCGGGAGACTTCAGATCCAACACGACCATAGGCGGGAGGATGACGCGCCACGCACCGTCCGAGGAGGAGGTGGACCTGGCCATAGGTGCGGCGGAGGCGACCAGGGCGGACTTCTGCGGAGTCGATGTCATCCTCACGAAGGATGGCCCGGTGGTCTGCGAGGTCAACTCCAATGCGCACATGAAGAACCTGAGGGACTGCACCGGCAGGGACGTGTCCTACGACATCCTCCGCCACATCGCACGCACGGTCGGATGATAGGATGGAGTGCTGGATCCTTTATGATAGGGCGGACCTAGAGCACAACCGCTTCTTCGCCGAGAGACTGGCGGAATGCGGTCGCGGGCTGGGGATGGACACCCGCGTCGTCACCACCGACAGCATGGAGGGGACGCCGGACGCCGTGGTGTCACGCATGAGGGACTGGCACATCTCCGACACCCTTGAAAAGAGGGGAGCGAGGGTGTTCAACGACAGCGTCACCTGCAGGGTATGCAACGACAAGCTGGAGACCTATCGCATGGCCGATAGGCTGGGCATCCCGTACCTCCCGGTCTCCTCCCCGGGGGAGGGGCTCCCCGAGGGACCGCCGTGGGTCGTCAAGTCCAGGTCGGGACACGGTGGGTCCCAGGTGGCCATGGCGAGGGATTTTGAACAGCTGGAGGACATCGTCGGAACGATGGACGACCCTCTGGTCCAGAAGGTCTCTCCGGTCCTCGGGAGGGACATGCGCGCGTACGTGCTGGACGGAAAGGTCGTCGCGTGCGTGATGCGCTCGTCCGACACGGACTTCAGGGCGAACTACAGCCTCGGAGGTGCGGCGGAGCTATGCGAACCCCCCGAGGAGTGCCTGAGGATCATCGATAGAATCGTGGGTGAGCTGGAACCGACCCTTGTGGGGATCGACTTCCTGTTCGGTGAAGAAGGGGTTTACCTCAACGAGGTGGAGGACGTGGTGGGGACCAGGATGCTCTACTCTCTCACGGACCTGGACCCCGCCCGCCTCCTTATGGAATGCGTTCACTCGAAGATGTCCCTGTAGATGGAGTCGACGAGCTCGGGATAGGTCATGCCCTTGTCCTTGGCGACCTCCCTGACCAAGTCCATGGTACCGGACCCGTACTGGGCGGCCTTCTTCCTCTTCTCCGCGATGAACGGATAGCCGAGGTTCCTGGCGACCTGCCTGAGAACCATCTTCCTGGAGTCGGCGTCCATGGGCTTCAGGTCCTTCAGATCCATGGCGTTGACCTGCATGGTCACGATCGGGTCCATGTAGGGGTACAGGATCTTCTTGCCGAAGTGGTCGGCGCCGATGGTCTCGTGGGGGATGGTGGATGTGATCAGCTTTCCGAGATCCGCCTTCCTGGTCCTGACCAGCTCGTCGTCCGGCATGCCGACGTACTTGTTGTAACCGTAGAACAGCTCGTCGGATCCCTGTCCGCCGAGGATGAACTTCTCGTGGACGGTCTTGCAGACGAAGAACAGCGGTAGCTCGAAGGACAGCGTCAGGGGGCTGGAGGTCTTGGTTATGGAGATCATCTCCCTGAGCCTCTGCTCGATGTTGTCCTTGGTGATCGGGATGTGGAGCCACGGGAGCCCGAGCCTCTCGGACATGTCCTGCGCCATGACGACGTCGTAGGACTGGTCCTTTCCGGATGTGTACAGGGTGACCGACCTGGCATAGTCCTTGGCGACCGCCGCGACGAGTCCGGAATCCAGTCCTCCGGAGAAGGCGACAGCCACGTCCTGGTCCTCGACTCCGCTCCTGATTGCGGATACGATCGCACGCTCGAGATTCTCGATATCAGCCGACATACAGGACGTATCTGCGCCGTGTCTTATAAGGATGAGCCGTTTCGACGGATATCGCCCCACCTGCGATCCGCATCTGCCGGATGCGCGACGGACGTCAGACGACTGACCATCGTACGCGCTTACCGCGTACTTTCATGAGATAAAGTGTTAATACCCGGCCACAGATTCCCACATCATGGATGGAGTCACACGCATCGGCGTCTCGCTCGAACCGGAGCTTCTCAAGGCGTTCGACGAATCGATATCGAAAAAGGGTTACGTCAGCAGATCCGAGGCCATCCGCGACCTGGTCCGTGACTCGCTCGCGGAGAACGAGTGGAAGAACGAGGACGAGTGGATGGTCGGCACCATAGTCATGGTCTACGACCACACCATGAGCTCTGTTGGCGACAGGCTGACGGACCTGCAGCACGACCACCAGTCACTGGTGAACACGTCCGTCCACATCCACCTGGACCATGACAAGTGCATGGAGATCCTCATCTGCGAGGGGAAGCTGGGGGACCTGAAGGCGTTCGCCAACGAGGTGACCTCCATAAAGGGCGTGCTCAGGGGCAGGCTCACGATGGCCGCACCCTCCTCAGGCAACCTCCACCACATCGGTCACAGGAACTGACCCGGGGACACGCCGACGATCACCGCTGCCACCTTGCTGTCGAGGTGGCCGAACATCGTGCCGAGCAGCTCGGCGGATTCGACCGAGGGATAGAACATCCTGGCATCCACCTCGCCCTCGCCGGTGCGGATGCTCAGGCCGCTCGAGAGCATGACCATCGTCACATCCCCGTTGCCGACCAGCCCGGGATAGAGTACGAACCCGTCGCCCATCCATATGACGTCGTCCCTCGACCTGAACCTCTGGACCATGCACGGCGGTACATCGTGCCCCACCACGTTCCCCGCATCGTCGACCATCTCCATCGTCACCTGATCCGGTCTCGGGAACGTCCTGTCGCAGAACATGACGTAGACCCTGTCCATATCCTTGAAGTCCAGGATCCCGCGGTTGTCGATCCTCATCCCGCCGGACACGCATTTTATCGACGTCTCGATCCCCACGACCCTGTCCAGGACCTCCCTGCCGACGGGCTCCACGGCTATTACACCGTCCATGGAGAGCAGCGCCTCCACGGGCTCCGGGGACCCCGCCCCGCCGACCTTCCCGCATCCTGCCACCGAAGTGCTCATACGGGCATGTATGCATTGGATGTATAATCCAATATCGGTGCGACCCGCTTTTATTTTAATTATAATTAATACGCGAAGGCGCCGACTGGAATGGCGTGTCTGAATTAGAATTAAATAAAGCCGAGGACGTCCCATCGTTCGATGAAGAAGCTGATAATCACCGAGAAGGCCAACGCCGCCAGGAGGATATCCACGATTCTGTCGGACGGGAAGTCCAAGTCATCCACGTCTGGAGGTGTCACGGTGATATCGTTCGAGACCGGAGGTGACGACTACGACGTCGTGAGCCTCAGGGGACACATCATCGAACTGGACTACCCCAAGGAATACAACGACTGGAGCGGCACCTCCCCGGTGGACCTGGTGTACGCCCCCCAGGTGAAGACCGTCAGGGTGAAGTCCATCCTCAACATGATCAAGGACCTCGCCGCCCAGGCGGATGAGATCATCATCGCCACCGACTACGACAGGGAGGGAGAGCTCATCGGCATGGAGACCGTCCGCGAGGCGGGAGCCGACCTGGCGAAGGTCCGCAGGGCGAAGTTCAGCGCCCTCACGAAGGGAGAGGTCGAGAACGCCTTCGACAACCTCACCGACCCCGACAAGAAACTCGCGGACGCCGCGGAGGCCAGGCAGATCATCGACCTGGCATGGGGCGCCGTGCTCACCAGGCTCATCTCGCTGTCCTCCGGACAGGTCGGGAAGAACTTCATGTCCGTGGGCAGGGTCCAGAGCCCCACACTGAAGCTCCTGGTGGACAGACACGAGGAGATAGAGAGCTTCGTGCCCAAGCCATACTGGGAGATAGTCGGGAAGTTCGGCATACTCGCTTTCAAGGGCACCCATGAGGCCAACCCGTTCTGGGACAAGGACGAGGCGGAGGCCATCCTCTCGGTGGTGACCGACTACAAGGACGGGACGGTCAAATCGTTCGAGGTCACACAGAAGGAGGAGTACAGACCCGCACCGTTCGACACCACCCAGATG
>CAZLMR010000065.1:0-6653 GCA_964560575.1 uncultured Methanomassiliicoccales archaeon
ATGGGCTTGATGTACCTGAGATCGACCCCGATGACCCTTCCGTTGGGCCAGGTACGTTCCTGCGCGACCTGGCACCATCCTCCGGGGCAGGCACCCAGGTCCACCACCGCATCGCCGGGCTTGAAGATCCCGAAGCGGTTGTCGATCTGGATCAGCTTGAAGGATGCCCTGGAACGGTAGTTCAGCTTCTTCGCGAGCTTGTAGTAGTGCTCGTTCCTCCTCTCCGCGACCCAGCGGTCATGCAGGTCTGCCATATCGATGGGATTGGCACGGAGGGTTTAAGGATTATCCTGGGGCGGCACCGTCCATGCTGTTCGTTTGGTATTACAAATTTTAATAAAGTATTATTTACGTAACACGTATACATGAAAAGTATTACTTGGGCCATCGCCGTCGTGGTGATCGTGGTGGTGGCGGGAGCGGGTGCGATCCTGCTGACCGACCACGGGAACGACGACGTGCAGAGTGGAGCCGACCATGTGACCGACAGCGTGGGCAGATCCGTGCCCGTCCCCGAATCCCTCGAAGGCGGCATAGTGGTCGTGGGAATGAGCACCAGCCCTCTCAGGCTGCTGTCGATGTTCGATGTCCACGACCACGTGATCGAGGTCGACATGAACGAGGTCAACAACCCGCTCAACGGCCGTGGATACGCTTTCGCGTTCGACTACACCGACTGCGAATACCATGCCAACAACACGCTGGACAACGAGACGGTCGAGTCCATCGCCAGCAAGGACCCCAGCCTTGTCGTGGTCATGGACACCGTCTACACCACGTACACGGACAATGTCGAGATCCTCTCCAGGGCTGTCCCGACGTTCGTCCTGACCGTCGAGATGGATGTCTGGGACGAGAGCATCTCCGAGATCTCCGACGAGATGTCTGGGACGATCGGGACTCTGGGGAAGCTGCTGGGACAGGAGGACAGGGCCGAGGAGCTCGTGTCGGGAATCGACGGCATCGTCAGGGACATACGCTCGTTGGTCGGCGAATCGGACCTCAGGGCGTATCTAGCGGGCGCCAACTATGGTGGGACTAACACCCTCAACACCACACTGGCCGAATACGATCCGTTCGCGCTCACAGGGCTCCACAACGCCTACACAGGGAATGAGACATCCAAGGTAGAGATACCGGTAGAGCGCCTCACCAGGATGGATTTCGACATCATGATCCTGGATCCCTCGTCCGCGAACAAGTACAGCGATCCGAGCAGTCAGCTCGTGATGGAGTACTACCACATGGTCAACAGCGACCCCGACTCCGACAACGATGTCCGCATCTACACCGCCATGCCGGTCACGGGGTTCGGCACGAACTACGACGGTGTGCTGGTGAACGGGTATTTCCTCGCCCTCGTGTTCTACGGCCAGCTGACCGAGGAGCAGATGCTCGAGAGGATCGACAACATCTACACCGTGTTCTACGGGGATGCGGGGAAGTACGTGTTCCAGAGGATGGACGCCGCCTATCAGGACTACTTCGGCCGCCTCGGATACGACATGTCGCTCCTCGCACAGGTTGAGATCGTCGAGGACGGTGGGGGGTTCGAGTTCAGGGTGGTCTGAACCCACTCGCGCCCGGGGCGTCCGGGCGGGCCCTCTCCAAGAACGACCTCGGTGATCGCATGCTCATTGACAGAAGCACTAACGACGGGCCCCCTGCGACCAAGGAGGGCTACCTCAGGTACTCCAGGAGGAAGACGGGGTTCATCGTCGCATGCACGGTGCTGCTCGTGGCACTGTCTATAATCACCATCGGCCTGGGATCCACGGGACTGTCCCTGTCCGAGATCATACACTACATCCTCCATCCGGACTGGTCGTGGTCCAGCACGGTCGTGTGGGACCTCCGTCTGAAGTACATATTCACGGCGATAGCGGCCGGAGCGGCGCTTGGGATCGCCGGGGCGGTGATGCAGAGCATCCTCAAGAACCCACTGGCATCGCCATTCACCCTGGGCCTGTCCAACGCGGCGGCGTTCGGGGCGTCCCTGGCCATCATCTTCATGGATGCAGGAGTGTTTGTATCCAACAGCTCCGGATACGACATCAACAACACCGCGGCGGTAACCATCATGGCCTTCCTGTTCGCCATGGTCGCCACCGGCGTGATGCTCCTCATGGTCAAGATGACGGAGTGCACCCCGGAGACTATCGTCCTCGCAGGGATGGCAATCAGCTCCATATTCTCCGCGGGCCTGGCGTTCCTGCAGTACATAGCCAGCGATGTCGCGCTCTCGGCCATCGTCTACTGGCAGTTCGGAAGCCTCAGCAAGGCCTCATGGGACAACCTCGCGATCATCGTGATCGCATTGCTGGCGATCTCATCGTACTTCCTCTACAAGAGGTGGGACCTGAACGCGATGGAGTCCGGTGAGGACGTCGCCAGGGGGCTGGGTGTGAACATCCGCCTGACCCGCTTCCTCGTCCTGACCCTGTCCGCGGTTCTGACTGCCATCGTCGTTTCCTTCTGCGGCGTGATCGGATTCATAGGCCTGGTCGGCCCGCACATCGTCAAGCGCCTCGTGGGGAACGACAACAGGTACGTCCTGGTGGGATCGATAGTGATGGGCGCGCTGGTCATGCTGCTGTCATACGTTGTCGGAACCTACGTCATCTTCCCGACAATCCCCGTCGGAATCATCACATCGGCCATCGGCGGACCGCTGTTCATAGCGATCCTGCTCAAGGGACGCAGGAGACGCACGGTATGATGGAGGTCAGGAACCTCAGGTTCTCGTACGGCCAGCACGAGGTGCTGAGGGATGTGAGCTTCGATGTCGAGGACAACACGGTGGTGTCCATCCTCGGACCCAACGGCACCGGGAAGACGACCCTGCTCAGATGCCTGTGCGCCCTGCACAGACAGGACGCCGGGACCGTCACGGTGGACGGGACGGACGTCGGCACCCTGAAGGGGAGGGATCTCGCCAAGATCATCGGATTCGTGCCGCAATCAGTGCCCGTGTCCCGCATGAGCGTCTTCGATGCTGTCCTGCTGGGCAGGAAACCGTACATAGACTGGATCGCCACCCAGGACGACCTGGACAAGGTCAGTTCGGTTATCGACGCTCTCGGCATGCACGACCTCGCCCTGAGATACTGCGACGAGATCAGCGGCGGGGAGTTCCAGAAGGCACAGATCGCACGCGCACTGGTCCAGGAGCCCTCGGTGCTCATCCTGGACGAACCCACCAACAACCTGGACATCGCCAACCAGCACAAGACCATGCACATGATCATGGATGCCGTCAGGATGCGGAGCATGTGCACGATCATGACGATGCACGACATCAACCTGGCCGTTCACTATTCGGACAGGTTCCTTTTCATGAAGGACGGACTGGTCGCCGCCTACGGCGGCCTGGAGGTCATAACCGAGGACCTCATCAGGGACGTGTATGGGATCGATGCGGAGATCGTCGACCACAAGGGGGTCCCCCTGGTGGTCCCGAGCCACTCGGAGAAGTACAGGCACCTCCAGAGCCACCATCATCCCCACGACATACACGACCACATTGAACCCCATGGACACGACATGGAGATCAGGGAGATATGATACGATGGATCAAGATCTATGGAACGAATGCATCAGGTTCCACGGGCATGCATGCCCCGGACTCGCGATAGGATACAGGGCCGCTGAGGCGGCATCGGAGAGGCTCGGCACCACGCTGAGAAGGACCGAGGACGAGGACATCGTCTGCGTGTCGGAGAACGACGGCTGCGGCGTGGACTCCGTCCAGTGCATAATGTCATGCACCGTGGGGAAAGGCAACATGATACTGAGGCCGCGTGGCAAGAACGCGTTCTCGTTCTTCGACAGGGACACCGGAAGGTCCGTGAAGGTCGTCCTCAGACCGTTCGACAGGAGCGGGGAAAGGGAGGAGGTCATCGGCAGGGTCCTGAACATGCCCCTGGAGGACCTCTTCGACTTCAAGGAGCCTGGGTTCCCCCTCCCGGAGAGGGCGAGGATGTTCGAGAGCAGGACCTGCGAGATCTGCGGGGAGAGTGCCAGGGAGGACATGATGAGATTCCAGAACGGGAAGGTCGTCTGCCTCGACTGCTTCAAAGGATACGACAGGGGCTGGATGTGAGGGCCCTGGTGATTCGTCATGGACCTTGGAAGCCGTTGTCTGGATGTCGCATGCATTCGAGATTGAAACCGACACCGGCGGGATCGACAGGACGTCTGCGACCTCGTGAATGTCCGCAGGGTCCACGAGAATCGGGACTGGCCCCTCGCCGGATTCCTCTGCATGATCTGCGACACGGCTCCGGCAGCATAGGCGAGGGTGGCGGCACCTGCACCGTACCATGGCTGCCTCAGCCGATTACGTTGAATGACACCCATTAATAGGTGCCCGCGAATCATCCACACATGGACCTGTTCGAGTACACGCGCAGGGGCATCCTCGAGAAGGACGCCCCTCTCGCGAGCCGCATGCGCCCCAGATCCCTCGACGAGGTCGTGGGGCAGGAGCACATCATCGGCGAGGACAAGCTGCTCTCCAGAGCCATACGCGCCGACAGGATAGGTTCCCTCATCTTCTACGGTCCGCCGGGAACCGGCAAGACCACCCTGGCACAGGTCATAGCCAACACCACGAACGCCAGATTCGTCCAGATCAACGCCACCACCGCGGGCAAGAAGGACATGGAGGACGCCATCCAGAGGGCCAAGGACGCCCTGGGGATGGAGGAGAGGCGCACGATCCTCTTCGTGGACGAGATCCACCGCTTCAACAAGGCCCAGCAGGACTATCTCCTGCCGTTCGTGGAGGACGGCACCGTCATCCTCATCGGGGCGACCACCGAGAACCCGTACTTCGAGGTCAACCGCGCCCTGGTGTCCAGGTCCAGGATATTCGAGCTGAAGCCGCTCTCCAAGGACAGCGTGAGGAGGCTCCTCGAGAGGGCCGTCTCCGACAGGGAGAGAGGCCTGGGCAGGATGGACGTGGACCTCGAGGACGATGCGGCGGACTTCCTCGCGGACATGTCCAACGGGGACGCCAGAGCGGCACTCAACGCCCTCGAGCTGGGGGCCCTCACCACGCCCCCGGGACCTGACGGCAGGATCCGCATCGACCTTTCCGTCGCATCGGAATGCATCCAGCGCAGGATCCTGAACTACGACAGGGACGGGGACAACCACTACGACACCATATCCGCCTTCATCAAGAGCATGCGCGGATCCGACCCCGACGCCGCGGTGTACTATCTGGCGAGGATGCTGTACGCCGGCGAGGATGTGAAGTTCATCGCCAGGAGGATCATGATATGCGCGTCCGAGGACGTCGGCAACGCCGACCCCCAGGCGCTCGTGGTCGCCGTGTCCGCGGCACAGGCCGTGGAGCGCATAGGCATGCCGGAATCCCAGATCATACTGTCCCAGGCGGCCACGTACGTCGCATGCGCACCCAAGAGCAACTCCGTCTGCAACGCCATCTTCTCCGCCCTGAAGTCCGTCAAGGAGGAGCCCACGGGCGGGATACCCCCGTACCTCAAGGATGCCCACTACAGCGGCGCGAAGGACCTCGGCCGCGGCCTGACATACAAGTACCCGCACAACTACGAGAACCACTACGTCGACCAGCAGTATCTGCCGGACGAGCTCGTCGGCAGGAGGTTCTACGACATGTCGGACAACGGATACGAGAAGGGCATGAAATCGTGGCTGAAGAGGATTGGGAAGTACAGGGACTGACCGCCGGGATCCGCCGGCTCAGGCCACGGACGACCGAGAACCCTAATAACGATGAAGGCCTTTGAAGGGCCGATCAAGATGAGCGGTTGGACGTACGCCAAATCCGGAGTTAACATCGACCAGAAATCAGAGGCCATCGAAGCCCTCGTCAGCGAGGTTAGCTACAAAAGACAGGGGATCGGACAGGCCGTCCGCATGTCCGGACTTTTCGCCAGCCTCATCGACTTCGGCGACAGGTACATCACGATGGCCACGGACGGAGTCGGATCCAAGCTGCTCATCGCGGAGGAACTCAACAAGTGGGACACCGTGGGGATCGACTGCATCGCGATGAACGTCAACGACACCATCTGCGTGAACGCCGAACCGACATCCTTCGTGGACTACATCGCCATCGACAAGCCCAACCCGGCCATCACCGAGGAGATCGGGAAGGGACTCCAGAAGGGGGCCGAGCTGTCCAACATGGAGATCGTCGGCGGAGAGATCGCGGTGCTGCCGGAGATCATCAACGGCGTGGACCTCTCCGGTACATGCCTCGGATACGTCGAGAAGGACAGGATCATAACCGGCGACAAGTGCGAAGAGGGCGACCTCATCATAGCCCTCAGGTCCTCCGGGATCCACTCCAACGGACTCACCCTCGCCAGGAAGGTCGTGGAGGCGAACAACATAGCCATGACCGACAAGGTCTCCGGACTGTCCAGGAGCATCGGGGAGGAACTGCTCACACCGACAGAGATCTATGTGAGGGAGGTCCTGGAGATCACCTCCAAACACACCGTGCACGGACTGGTGGACATCACCGGCGGCGGACTCAGGAACATCCTGAGGATGAGGAAGGGACTGAGGTATGTCATCAGCGACCCTGTGAAACCCGCACCGATCTTCCAGAAGCTGCAGGAGCTGGGCGAGATCGAGGACAGGGAGATCTACCAGAC
>CAZLMR010000066.1:0-6552 GCA_964560575.1 uncultured Methanomassiliicoccales archaeon
GATCCCCGGCATGGAGTGCAACGTGCCCAACGGCGCGTTCTACCTGTTCCCCAAGTACTCCGTGGACATGCCCTCCGCCAAGCTGGCGGAGGTCCTGCTCAGAGAGGGCCATGTCGCCGTCACCCCCGGCACGGCCTTCGGACCCGCGGGCGAGGGGCACTTCAGGGTCTCCTACGCCGCATCCGAGGAGCAGATCCGCGAGGGTCTCGACAGGATCAAGAGGACGCTGGCACCGCTGTGACAGGTTCGGATTCGCCGGCCGCTCCAGGCGGCCGGCGCCAACCCACTTCCGCTTCTTTCGCCGTCTGGCACATCTTCCCGTCCGCCGGATCATCCGCATGCGCCCGCGCCGTCGTGCGCGCGCGTTTCTTATAGGACCTCTCAGATTACCCACCGTCGCCCTTCGGGCATGAGGGATTATATTGAGCAGGACTCTTTTCACTGTGGGACCCGTCTACGTGGCCCCGGACACTCTCGAATCGATGAACAAGCCCATGATCACGCACAGGTCCAAGGAGTACAAGGAGCTCCACGCCGACATCGTCGAGAAGGTCAGGAAGACCCTCGACACCGACATGGAGGTGTTCCTCGTCGCCGGATCCGCCACGGCCTTCCTCGAGGGGGCCATCAGGAACGGCGTGAAGGAGAGATCCCTGGGGATCACCAACGGATCCTTCGGCAATAGGTCCATCGAGATCGGGGAGCTCAACGGCAAGACCGTGGAGAAGGTCCAGGTCGAGTGGGGCAAAGCAATGAAGCCCGAGCACATCGACGGGAAGGTCACCAAGGACATCGAGATGGTCCACTGGGTGAGCAACGAGTCCTCCACCGGGGTCTTCAGCGACTCCGTCGCGCTGGCCAACGCCGTCAGGGAGCAGAACCCCGACGCGCTGATGATGGTCGACGCCGTCACATCCGCCTACGCCATGGACATCAAGGTCAGGGAGATGGACGTGGACGCCGTCGTGTTCGGCACCCAGAAGGCCCTCGCGCTCCCTCCCGGACTCGCGATCATGCTCTGCTCCGAGAGGCTCCTGGAGAAGGCCAAGACCGTCCCCAACCGCGGATTCTACACCGACCTGCTGAAGATCAAGAAGCAGAGCGACAACAACTACGCCCTCACCACCCCGCCCGTCTCCCTCATGTACGGCCTGGACTACCAGCTGGACAAGTGCCTGAGGGAGGGCATGTCGGCCCGCTACGAGCGCCACCAGAGGATGGCCGACATGGTCCGCGCCTGGGCCAAGAAGAACATGGGGGGCATCTTCCCCGAGGAGGGCTACCAGTCCAACTCCATCGGGGTCATCAACCGCGCCGCCGGATTCGACTTCGACGCGTTCCACTCGAAGCTGAAGGCCAGGGGATACGAGATCTCCAACGGCTACGGCGATGTCAAGGAGAAGACTTTCAGGATCGGACACCTGGGCGACACCACGCCCGAGATGGTCGCCGATCTCCTTTCCGTTATGGACGAGATCATGGAGGAATGAAGATGACATCCAAGATTCTGGTTTCAGACCCCCTCTCCGAGGAGGGTATCGAGATCCTCAAGAGCTCCGGCTTCCCGGTCGACGTGAAACCCGGGCTCTCCGAGGACGAGCTCTGCGCCATCATCGGCGACTACGACTGCCTGATCATCAGGTCCGGGACCAAGGTGACCCCGAAGGTCATCGAGGCCGGGAAGAACCTGAAGGTCATCGGACGCGCCGGTGTCGGCGTCGACAACATCGACGTGCCCTGCGCCACGGACAAGGGGATCCTCGTTATGAACACCCCGTCCGCCAACATCCTCTCCGCCGCCGAGCACTCCTGCGCGATGCTCCTGGCCATGGCGAGGAACATCCCCTTCGCCCACGAGTCCATGCACAAGGGCGAGTGGAAGAGATCCAAGTACACCGGGGTCGAGCTCAACGGCAAGGTCCTCGGTATCATCGGCGTCGGCCGTGTCGGAGGCGAGGTCGCCAAGCGCATGAAGGCCTTCAACATGACCATGATCGGATACGATCCGTTCCTCCCCAAGGAGGTCGCGGACTCCCTCGGCGTCAGGCTGACCACTCTGGAGGAGGTCATCACCACCGCCGACTTCATGACGATCCACACCCCGCTCCTGCCCGACACCAGGAACATGATCTCCCTGCCCCAGTTCAAGATGATGAAGCCCAACGCAAGGCTCGCCAACGTGGCCCGCGGCGGCATCGTCAACGAGGACGACCTCTACACCGCCCTCAAGGAGAAGATCATCGCCGGCGCCGCCTTCGACGTCTGGTGCGACGAGCCCCTGAACGAGAACGAGAAGAAGCTCCTGGAGCTGGACAACCTGGTCACCACCCCCCACCTGGGAGCCTCCACCGTCGAGGCCCAGGAGAGGGTAGCCGTCGAGATCGCCGAGCACGCCGTCATGTACCTGAAGGACGGCATCGTCTCCAACGCCATCAACGCCCCCCGCGGGAAGCTGGACGCCGAGACCGAGCCCTTCATGCCCCTGGCGGACAGGATGGGCAACCTGCTCCAGCAGATGGTCGGCAGCCACCCCCTGGACAAGGTCGAGTTCATCTACTGCGGAGGACTGGCCGGCAAGCAGACCAAGCTGCTCACGATCACCGCCATCATCGGCTACCTCAAGAAGATCATCGGCACCGCCAACATCATCAACGCGCTGCCCGTCGCGAAGGCCAAGGGCATCGAGATCGCCGAGACCAGCAACGACACCGCCAAGGACTACGCCAGCGTCGTCGAGATGAGGTTCACCTCCCAGGGCAGGACCCGCTCCATCAGGGGAACCGTGATCGGCGGCCAGCCCAGGCTGGTCGGCGTGGACGACTTCTCCTTCGACATCCCCATGAGCGGGGACATGATGTACCTGAGCTACAGGGACGAGCCCGGAGTCATCGGCATCGTCGGGAACACCCTGGGCGACGCCGGCATCAACGTGGCGCAGATGTCCGTCGGCAGGTCCGGCGACCGCGCCCTCATGTTCCTGACCGTCGACCAGAACATCCCCGAGGACATCGTCGAGAAGGTCGCCAGGGACATCGGCACCGACGACATCAAGTTCATCGACCTGGTGGAGTGAAGATGAGCGTTGTGACCGTCGACGAGCTGACACTCGCCATCAAGAACAGCATCGACTCGTCCCACGGCATGGAGGAGGAGCAGGCGTACATGCTCGCCCACCACGTGCTGAACTTCTTCGGGTACGCGGACAGGATCATCGACAACATCCTGGAGCCCGAGGACCGCGACGCGTTCTACATGCTGGAGGACGCCGGAATCCTGACCACCGAGAGGGAGGAGACCACCCTCTACGACGGGAGGGAGTGGAGGATCCACTACTGGCTGTTCAGGAGGGACAGGATCGCCACCATGATGATCCGCTCCTCCGTCGACATCGACGACGATCAGCAGGAGGAGTCCGTCTACGCGGACCTGCCGGACGACATCTGGCAGCGCGGCGGCTCCGCCCAGTGACGAGACCATGAAACCCACGGACCTGTTCCCCTACGAGTTCCGCCCGGGACAGGGGGAGCTGGTCCGCTTCATTTCTTCCGTCGTGGACGACGGCATGAGCCCGGTCGTGGAGGCCGGCACCGGCACCGGTAAGACCGTGTCCGCCCTCGCCGCCACCCTCCCGACCGCGCTGGAGCGCGGGATGAAGGTGATCTACCTCACCCGCACCAAATCCCAGCAGAAGCAGGTCATCCGCGAGTCGGCGGCGATAGGCCACGACCTCCTGTGCGTGGCCATCCAGGGCCGCACCGCCTCGTCCTGCCCCATGATGAGGGACGATCCGGAGCTGTCCTCCGGCACCTCCGAGGAGATATCCAAGCTGTGCTCGGAGTACAAGCGCAGGGACAACGGCGAGTGCAGGTGCAGGTTCTACGCGAACATTGAGCACACGGACATCGACGAGTGGGTCGGGAGGATCCGCACCGAGCATCCGGAGCCCCAGGAGTTCGCCAGGATGTGCGAGGATGCCGAGCTCTGCCCCTACGAGATGATGAAGTACGCCCTCCCCCACGCCGACGTCATCGCCGCATCCTACCCCTTCGTCTTCGTGCCGCCCATCCTCGCCAGGCTGGTGGACTGGATCGGCATACCGCTTCACAGGACCGTCATCGTCGTCGACGAGGCCCACAACCTGCCGGACTACCTCAGGGAGGTGCAGACATTCGAGTACAGCCGCCACGCGCTGGACCTCGCCGAGAAGGAGGCCAGGGAGTGGGGCGACTGCGAGGTCCACGAGGGCCTCACGGTGACGGACATCGTCGGGGTCCTGAGGGAGGTCCTCGGGTACGCCGTGAGGGAGTACCTGATCGAGGAGGACGGGATCCTCCCGCCGTACTTCCTGGAGGACGAGCTCATGAGCCGCCTGGGGACCACGTCCGTGAACATCATGCGCATCGTGCAGGCCCTGGAGGACATCGGGGACGGTATCGAGGAGAGGAAGAAGCAGCGCAGGAAGCTCCCCCGCTCCTACATAGGCGGCATGGGCAGGTTCATGCGCGCCTGGCTGACGGGCGCGGAGGACTGCCATGTGAGGCTGGTCATAGGAGGGGACAACCCCTGCTTCCAGTCGTACTGCATGGACCCGTCCGGGGCGGTTGATCCGCTGAACGCATGCTTCGCGTCGGTGCACATGTCCGGGACGCTGGAGCCGCTGGACGCCTACATCAGGGACATAGGTCTGGACAGGGCGATCCCCAAGAGGCTGGAGGGCTTCTTCCCCAAGGAGAATCTGCTCACCCTGTACACCGACAAGGTGTCCATGAGGTACGAGGACCGCTTCATCGAGTCGAACTACAGGAGGATGCGGGAGCTCCTGCACGACATCGTGGATTCGGTCAGGGTGAACACGGCCGTGTTCTTCCCGTCGTACCAGTTCATGGACCGCATGCTGGAGGACGGAGTGGCCGCCGAACTCGGGCGGGAGATATGGTACGAGCGCCGCGACATGCCGTACGAGGAGCTGATGGACGTGTTCGAGGGGTTCCGCACCTCGGAGGGCAGCGTGCTGTTCTGCGTGACCGGCGGCAGGATCAGCGAGGGCCTCGACTTCCCGGACAGGAGTCTGGAGCTGGCGGTGATAATCGGGATCCCCTACCCCAAGCCCACGGCGAAGATGAGGGCGATGACCCGCTACTACGACGCCAAGTTCGGCGACGGGAGGCTATACGTGTCCATCATCCCGGCGTCCCGCAAGATGAGGCAGTCCATCGGGCGTCTGATAAGGTCCGCGACGGACCGCGGCGTGGCGGCCATACTGGACCGCAGGGCGGCGAACGTCCGCGACGTGGACGCCATGCTCAGCGACGACATCCCAGGTGCCGTGGCGTCGTTCTTCTCCGACCGCAGGGTCTGACTGTACAGAGTTAGTACATAAAGGTCAGGTCCGGGTCGTCACTGTAATAAAGTATCAGTCATAACGGCGTCCCATGGAGATACCTATCGACGATGATGTAAGGCAGTACATCAACTCACAGGGATGCGATTTCCGCATCTGCACCGCATGCATGGGTCCGGCTCTCGTCCCGGTCAGCGTCAAGCCTCCGAAGTCCACGGATATCCAGATCCCGGTCGGCGGCCAGACGCTCTACATCTCCAGGGTGCAGGCCAGGTACATCGACCGCGTGTCGATGGACATGCTGTACGACGAGGACGAGATAGATTCCTGCCCCGCGTTCTACACGAGGCGCTATTACTGATCAGACGAGGGTGGCCGCATCGGCGGCTCTGGCCGCCAGCGCGTCCACGTCCACCTTCTCGCCGAACGCCAGGACCTTCTCGGGGTTGGCTTCGGTTATGGGCTTCATCGGGACGATGCTGCAGCCGTGTCCCGGTCTGATGGATATGTCGTAGGTGCCGATCTCCTTGGCAATGGCCTCGATCTCGATCTTGTCCATGCCTATGAGCGGCCTGACCACGGGGAAGTCCAGGCCGAGGTTCTCGGACCTGATGTTCCTGAGGGTCTGCGAAGCCACCTGCCCGAGGGAGTCGCCCATGACGATCCCCGAGCAGCCGAGCCTCCTTCCGAGCTCCCTCGCCGTCCTCTGCATCACGCGCTTGCACATGACGCACTGGTACGGGTGGTCGCATCCGTGGGCGATGGCGTCCTGGGACGGGCCGTGCGGGGCGAAGTAGAGCGGCATCTCCTGGCCGGTGGCCTTCCTGAGCTGCTCCGCCAGGGCCTTGGCGTCCTCGGAACTGGCGTCGTCCGCATAGGGGCGGTTGTCCATGTGGAGCAGGACTATCTCGGCTCCGCGCATCGCCATCCTGTATGCGGCGACGGGCGAGTCAATCCCGCTTGAGATGAGGGCTATCAGCTTCATCAGAACTTCACATCGCCGTAGTCGTCGGCCAGCTTCCTGGGCATGCTGTACTTGCACTCGGGGCAGAACAGCCCGGTGCCCTTCCTGACCATCTCAGTCTTGCACTTGGAGCAGAGCGCCCTGATGCATCCGAGGTGGTCGTCCTTGGTGGTCAGCTGCAGGGACGGTTTGATCCCCGTGACCCTGGCCCTGATCATGTCGCCCTTCCTGAGCTCCTTGGAGACGT
>CAZLMR010000067.1:0-831 GCA_964560575.1 uncultured Methanomassiliicoccales archaeon
AGAGCCGCAGTCGATGCAGGTATCAGCGTCGATTACGTATACGCCGTCACCCTCCTCCTGTCGCCCTGTGTGAACACCATGTTGTGACCTCCGTCCGAAAGACCTGGAACGGTACTTCGGAAAGGAAGCTCACATAAAATGGTTCGCGGAAGATGGGGCCCCGGCTATCACCCCGGGGGCCCTGTTATCCCTTTCAGGAAGTTTCAGAAGATGCCTGTACAATCAGGAGACCCTCGAAGGGGCCCCGTCCCCCATGACCCTCGACAGGACGACGAACACGACAGCGACGATGACCGCCACGACCGCCATCACGGCGAACATATCCGGATAGGAGCTTCCGACGACCGAGAACAGCGGCACGCTGATCAGGGAGATGGCGAACTGTCCGAAGTTGAGACAGGTGCTGTATCCTCCCATGATCTTCCCGGAGGTGGAGGCGGTGGTCTCGGCCGCGAGCGTGTTGGACACCGCGGGGCATATCATCCCGAGACCGACACCAGCCACGACCATCATCACCACGGACGAGGCTATCGACTCGGAGAACTTCAGCGTGATGAGGGCGACGGCGAGAAGGACGAACCCGATCGCGATGATAGTGAACGGCCTCAGCCTCTGGACGAACCTGCGGTACATCAGACTGACGCATGCGTTGGTGACCCCGTGCACACCCAGGAACAGACCGGTGACCGATGTCGACACCGCCAGCTCCGTCTGCAGGTATGTGGGCATCTTCGTGGGCAGAAAACATATAACATCATTCTTTTGCCTTATCTTGTATCCATTATAAGGATTTATGGTTTACAATTCCCACATGGTAAAAAACCCTGCTGT
>CAZLMR010000067.1:841-2921 GCA_964560575.1 uncultured Methanomassiliicoccales archaeon
CGTCTGCAGGTATGTGGGCATCTTCGTGGGCAGGAGGAACGCCATGGTCATAGCTATGAAGATGGTGGCATAGCAGATCAGAAGCAGCCTGCCGTTGGCCCTTCTCTCCGGCTCCCTCCTCTCGCCCGATCCCGGATCGGGTCTGGACGGCTCCCTCATGCTCAGAAGCACCATCAGAAGGATCGGCACGCCGATCAGATAGACGAGGAACGGCTCCCTCCAGGAGAACTCGGCCAGGAGACCTCCCGTGTACTCCAGGATGAGCACACCGACGCCCATCGCCGCCGACTGGTAGCTCAGCGCCTTCACCCTGTCGATTCCCGTGTAGTACTCGGCTATCAGCGCGGTGACAGCGCTGGAGATGCCTGCGATGCCTATTCCCACGACGAAACGGAACGCCAGGAGCGTGTACAGCTGCCCGTCGGAGCCTCCCTCCATGAGGAATCCCGCGGCTCCTGCGACTGTGAACACCACGAGGGACACGGCGAGGGTCCTGACCTTCCCGAACCTGTCGGCCAGGGCGCCCATCCCGAATCCCACGAGACCCACCGCCAACGAGGGGATCGTGATGATCATGGACACCAGGGTGTCCTGACCGGGGAACACGTGCTCGATCAGAGGAAGCGCCGGAGCGACCGCGGCACCTCCCATCAGCATGAGCATCGAACAAAGCATTATGGTCAGAAGAGTGGCCTTGGTCGGTCTGAAGCCATCCTTTCTCTGCATGGCAGGACCATCATTTCATCCTATTTGAAATTTGAATTATCTTCGCATCCCTGCGTGGATGAAACCGGCGGAGGCCGGGAAGAGGGGTCCGGAGACCCCGTTTGATTCAGGCCGAGGAGGCCCTGGCGGCCTCCCTCTCCTGCTGGCGCCTGCAGTAGTACCTGACGCTCCACACGCTGATGATGATGCCGTAGACGATGGCGATGACACCCATCAGACAGTACATCATGTAGTACGGGTCGTTGGCTCCGCCACCGGTCACGGTGAATGCAGCGAGCAGTGGGACGCTGATCAGCGAAATGGAGAACTGTCCGAAGTTCAGGCATGTCCCGTATCCGCCCATGATCTTGCCGGAATTGGATCCTGTGACCTCCGCGGCCAGGGTGTTGACGAGGGAGGGCACGATCATCCCGACGCCGATTCCGGTGATGATCAGGGTGAAGATCGCCAGCGGCACGCTGGGCCACAGGATGAGCACGGCGAAACCGACCCCCATGCAGAGGAATCCCATCCCGAGGATCCTGAAGGGTGGGATCCTGGCGGTGATCCTGCGGTAGAGGATGCTGAACACCGCGTTGGCCACACCGTGGAATCCGAGGAACAGACCGACGATGGACGAGGAGACGCCCAGCTCCGTGAGGACTGTCGGGATGGTGGTGGGCAGAATGAACACGAGCACCATGCAGAAGAAGATGGACAGGTAGCAGAGCGCCACGATCCTGTAGTTGGCCTTCCTGAATGTCTCGTGAGATGCGATCTCGGCGATCTCCGCCCTGTCCTCATCGGACACGGTGGGCTCCCTGAGGGACATGATAGCCATGATGAGGATCGGGACGCCGATCAGATACACCATGAACGGGGCGTTCCAGGAGATCTCCGCCAGGGATCCGCCGACGAACTCCAGGATGAGCACGCCGAGACCCATAGCCGCCGACTGGTAGCTGAGTACCTTCACCCTGCTGATGCCCGAGTAGTACTCCGCGATCAGCGCGGTCACCGTGCTCGTAATCCCGGCGATACCGATTCCCAGGATGAAACGACAGACGAGCATCATCCAGATGTTGCCGTCCATGAAGTATCCGGCGAATCCGAAGATGGTGAAGATCGCGAGGGCAGTGAGGAGCACCTTCACCTTCCCGAGCCTGTCGGCAAGGACGCCTATGGCGTATCCCACGATGGCCACCGCGAGGGACGGCAGTGTGATGATCAATGATACGAGGGACTCCTGGCCGGGGAAGTTGGCCTCGATCATGGGCAGTGCGGGAGCGACCGCGGCCCCGCCCATGAGGATCAGCATCGAGCTGAGGAGAATGGAGACGAGAGTCAGTCTCGTCGGTTTGAAAGCACCTTTGTT
>CAZLMR010000067.1:2931-6449 GCA_964560575.1 uncultured Methanomassiliicoccales archaeon
CATCATGAACCCATATAGATAGATTATCCAACACGTTGGATATATCCTGGGAAAAATAGATATACAATATGTTGTAAAATCAAGAACTACTGGTTTTTTGGTATCTTCTGACTTCGCTCTGGCCCCATCCCAGATAGGATGGATGGATGACGTCCCACACGATGGGCGGTATCATGCCCGGACGTGGATTGTGGTCGTCTATTTAACGTCGCTAAAGGATAATGCGGTGATGCCCCCTTGATATCATGAAATCCTATTGTAAACGGTCATGCCTGTACCGACACATGCCGAAGACCCAAACGATTTAAAAAACAATGATGTTTCCACAACCATAGGGGGAGAAGACACGATCCCGACCGGTGGCCTGGACAACTTCATCGAGATCCGCAGGAACGGAACGTACCTGACAGACAAGTCGATGCTCATCGAACGCATCATGTCCAACAGGAGATACAAGACGTTCCTCTTCTGCAGGCCTCGCAGATTCGGGAAGTCCGTCAACCTCACCATGTTGGACGCCTTTCTGAACATCGAGCATCAGGGGAATGACTGGTTCGATGGGATGGCCGTATCATCATGGGTGGAAGGGCTTGAGAACTACAGGAACAAGTTCCCAGTAATCTACATCGACATGCAGAACCTGGTAGCGACCGATATCAGATCTCTCAACCTCGGTATCAGACGGATGATTTCGTACATATTCATACGGTTCGGATTCCTGACGGAGTCCGACAGACTGACCCGGAAACAGAAGACGATGCTAGAGATGATCCTGAAGGACATGGACCCGCAGCCGATGGACCTCGTATTCCTGACCGAGTGTCTCGAGACCCACTACGACAGTCCTGTGGTCGTCCTCATCGACGAATATGATGCGCCTATCCATCGTACCCTTGGCACGGATATCTTCCCATCCATGGTCGATGCGATCCGCAACGTCATGACAGCCCTCCTCAAAGGGAACAGCCATGTGTCCAAAGCGGTCATCGTCGGATGCATGCAGATTGCTAAGGAATCCCTGTTCTCCGGCCTGAACAATCTGTTGGTCAGCACGGTGTATGACGACAAGGGCTACGGGGACATGTTCGGGATGACCGCCGAAGAGGTCCGCATGGTATGCGATGAGGCGGGCCATCCGGAACGCTTCGATGAGATCAGGGACTATTACGACGGATATCACATCGGAAGGGCGGAGGTCTTCAACCCGTACTCGGTGATGAACTACTTCTGCAACGACATGAAACTCAAACAGTACTGGGTCGGTACGAGTACGGAGAGGGTCTTCAGCAGGTTCATGTCCGTACGTAACGAGGAGATCCGTGATTCCATCATGGCCATAGCCTCCAGAGAGAGGGTATAGGTCAGATTAAACGACCGTCTCGCATTCCCCCACAGCGGCAATGTGGAGGAGATGGAGCCTAACGACGCATTCGACTTCCTCATACAATCCGGATACTTCACGACAGAGAGCACTGGTCTGGACACCTATGAGATATGGATCCCGAACGAGGAGATCAGACAGCTCTTCATCAGCAACCTGTACGGTTGGCTGGGCGGTGGATGCAGACCAATGAACCGCATACTGGAGATGTTTCTCGAGGGAAGGCCGGGTGATGCCGTCGAACCGGTCATGACCCTCTTCGATGAGATGATCAACAACAGGAGCGAGACACTCTGGTCATCCTATCAGCTCATCCTCTCCGGATTCCTCGCCGATCAGGACACCCATATCGTCCGCCCCGAACACAATTCAGGAGATGGTGTAACCGACATCTCCGTCATCCCTCGTGGTAACGGCCCCGCCGCTGTGATCGAATTCAAGAAGACCGGTCGCGGAGGGAACCCCGAGGAGGATGCAGTCAGAGCATTCAAGCAGATACATGAAAGACGGTACACACTGGGTCTCAGAGGTGATCCGATTCTCACCTATGGATTCGCGGTCGGAGAGCATGCCGTCGTCATATGCTCTGAGAAGGGGACTTTCAGAGCCGACTTCCCGGCATGAGGCCACCACCGCCGATGTCATCGGTGATGCCGCATCGACGGTCCGGAGCTATTAGTGAAGAAGACGCCCGGCGGGATGCGACCCGCGCCGGGCTTATTGCATCAGACCAGGTATTCCGAGAGGATGCCGGCGAGGTCCCTGCCCTCTGTGGATAGCCAGGCGTCGAAGTCCCTGCCGCTTGCGGCGACGGTCCTTCCCAGGAACACCGCCATCTCGGGGCACCTGTCGACGGGGACCGCTCCGACGAGGTCCCCGAACCTCTCCCTGCCCTCTAGTCCGCATCCGTTCACGGTGAGGTTGAAGACGGGGACCGGCTTGCCATCCACACTCTTGGATGCCCCCTGGAGGCCGAGCATGCCCACCTGGTGGTTGCCGCATGACGACACGCATCCGGAGAGCCTGAATCTAGGCAGCGCATTGTCCGGTATGCCCGCCTCCCTCACGGCGTCGATCATGGCGAAAAGGGTCCCGTTGGAATCGCGCAGCCCCTGCTGGCAGATCGTGGATCCGATGCAGGACACCGAGGTCTCGAACAGCGTCCTGGCGCCACCCTCGGTGGCGTCCCTCACATCCAGCGCCTCGTCCCCGCTGAGATTGATTATGTACAGCGTGCTGTCAGGGGCGACCCTTACCTCCGCGCCCTCGATGCCGGCGATGGCGTCCCTGATCCTCCTCAGAGCCTCCGGGGGGACGTCGCCTCCGACAGGATGGTATGCGACGTAGTACAGTCCGGGTTGCTTCTGCCTGAAGATCCTGTCGCCGGACACCTCCTTCGCATCCTTGACCGGGACCGGCTCGGACACGGGATGTATGTCCATGCCTCCCTTCTCCAGGAGGGGGGAGAGCGCCTCCCCGTAGGCCTTGATGAAACCCTCGTCCCCGAGGTCGTCCCTCATGTACCTCGTCCTGGCCCTGGAGCGGTTCTCGTAGTTGCCGTGGCTCATGAAGGTGTCCACCATGGCGCGGACATAGTACAGAGTCTTGGACGGGTCGATGCCCTCCGCGACCCTGATCCCGAGCTTCGGGTTGTTGCCCAGACCGCCCGCCGCCCACACGTCGAACGTCCCGTCGTCGTTGGCTATGAACCCCAGGTCCCTGAATGTCGCATGGGTCTCGTTCCTGTCCGAGCTGGAGAAGGTCACCTTGAGCTTCCTTGGCAGCCTGATCTCGGTCATGATGTCCAGGAGGTATGTCTCCGTCTCCTTCGCATACGGGTACACGTCGAACCTCTCGCCCGGCTCCACCCCGGACAGGGATGTGGCGGAGACGTTCCTGGGATTGTCCCCTCCCCCGCCCTGGGTGTTGATGCCGTGGTCCAGGGCCCTGTCCATGATCTGGTATATCTGGTCGCCTGTGAGGTTGTGCAGCTGCACGGTCTCGCAGGTGGTCGTGTGGATCCTGGAGATGCCGTACCTCTCGCATTCGTCGATTATGAACGAGAGTTTGTCCTTGGTCATGTGGCCGCCGCACATGCGGAGCCTGATCATCCCGAGCTCCCCGCCCTTCTGCGCAT
>CAZLMR010000068.1:0-6369 GCA_964560575.1 uncultured Methanomassiliicoccales archaeon
ACCGAGGCAGGATTCGCATCCGACCTGGGCGGGGAGAAGTTCATGGACATCGTCTGCAGGCAGTCCGGCATGAGGCCCGACTGCGTCGTCATCGTCGCGTCCATCAGGGCCCTCATGACCCACGGCGGCGGACTCCTGGACAAGCCCGAGACCCTCACCATCGACACCCTCAGGGCAGGACTCTGCAACCTGGACAAGCACATCGAGAACATGTCCTCCTACGGCCTCCCGATCGTCGTGTCCATCAACCACTTCGAGCACGACACCCAGGAGGAGATGGACCTGGTCATGGAGCACTGCAGGGAGATCGGCGTCAGGTGCGCCTTCTCCGACGCCTTCATCAAGGGCGGCGAGGGGGCCATCGACCTGGCCAACACCGTCCTGGAGGCACTGGAGAACGACAAGCCCGACTTCAGGTTCCTGTATCCGGACGACGCACCCATCAAGGACAAGATCGAGGCCGTCGCCACGAAGATCTACGGAGCCGGTTCCGTCACGTACACCCCCGCAGCGGAGAAGACCATCGCCCAGATCGAGGCCGACGGCTTCGGCAACCTGCCCGTGTGCATCGCGAAGACCCAGGCGTCCCTGACCGACGACTCCAAGCAGAAGGGTGCTCCCAGGGGATGGGTCCTCAACGTCAGGGAGGTGCAGCTGTCCTCCGGAGCGGGATTCGTCGTCCCCGTGTGCGGAACGCTGACCCTGATGCCCGGACTCCCGAAGGTCCCCGCCGCCATGAGGATGGACCTCCTGGACGACGGAAGGATCGTCGGACTCAAGTGATATAACAAAACAGGGCCTTCGGGCCCTTCTTTCTCTGATTTTTTGTTCTATTATAGGCGTTTTCTGGAACGTGCATGTGCATATGAAGGAAAGTCATGCTGATGAATCGAGGTCATCCCGATGCACGAGGCCTTCCTGGAGGAGAAGAGGGATCCATCTGGGGACGTCGGCGAGTCAAGGCCTGCATACAGGGATCCAGATGAGACCAAGGCCCTGATCCTCGAATCCCTGCGGGTGAACGGATGTCAGAGCGGATCCGTCCTCGCCTTGTCATTGGGATACAAAGGCGTCAACAACACGTTCCGCAGATGTCTTAAGGAGCTCATGGACGAGGGCGAGATCGAGTATCTGTATCCGGATAGCCCGAAGGACAGACGTCAGAAGATATGTCTTTTCAGGCGTCGCGATCGATGAGGGTTGGGTTCATCTGCTGATGTTCGTCTTCCCGTCGGCCATGTCGTACCAGCGGTCGGACTCCTCCCTGTCGGGTTCGACGCCGTCCCCGACCCTGTACATGTTGCCCAGGAGGATCTGTGCACCCTTGTGCCTGTTCAGTGCGGCGGAGGTAAGCCATTCGACGGCCTTGCCGATGTCCTTGTCAACGCCCGCCCCGGCCTTGTAGAACTGTCCGATCATGAACTGCGCATCGGAATGGCCGTTGTTCGCGGCGCGGAGCATCCATTTCGCTGACCTCTCCAGATCGCGAGGCACGTCCTCGTCCTTGAAGTAGATCAGGCCCATCTCGTACTGGGCACGGACGTCCTCGTCCACGCACTTGAGGAAGAGCTTCTCCGCGCGACGGGAGTCCTTCCCGACGCCGACGCCGGTGGCGTACATCTTGCCGAGGAAGTAGGTGGCTGCGCGGTTGCCGTTGTCATGGGCCTTCTGGAACCAAGACAGGGCCGCACCGTAGTCCTTCGGCACCCCCTGTCCCCTGGCGTACATCAGGCCCAGGTTGTACTCGGCTTCGGAGTTGCCCTCGCGGGCGTTGTTCATGAAGATGTCGTATGCGCGGGAGTATCCCTTCTCGTTCCTGTTGCGGAGAACGAACTTGGCCCATTCCATGGGTTCCATATTCCCGGCATCGGCGTTCATGCATGCACCACATGACCCGATTGGAGCCAGCTATTATAAGGGTTCTCCGAAATACGTCGTATGTCGCACACAGGGGTTATGACCTTCATTCGTATCTTTTCGAGTTCAAAATGTATACGAATGTACATTGAATATGTATTTTAATGGAAATTTATATATCGTTTCCAGCATTCCGCCGACAATCGGCAGAACATGTCTGCCAGGGATGCTTTTCACATGTCGGAAGGATTCGATGAGAGGTACGCGCTCAACAAGGAGCTGGCACAGATGCTGAAGGGCGGCGTCATCATGGACGTCACCACGCCGGAGCAGGCGAGGATCGCCGAGGAGGCCGGAGCATGCGCCGTCATGGCACTGGAGAGGATCCCGGCGGACATCCGTGCTGCTGGTGGCGTTTCCAGGATGTCGGATCCCAAGATGATCAAGGGGATCCAGGAGGCCGTCTCCATACCCGTGATGGCGAAATGCAGGATCGGTCACTTCGTGGAGGCCCAGATCCTCGAGGCGATCGACATCGACTACATCGACGAGAGCGAGGTCCTCTCCCCCGCCGACGATGTCTACCACATAGACAAGACCAGGTTCAAGGTGCCGTTCGTCTGCGGGGCAAGGGATCTGGGCGAGGCGCTCAGACGTATCGGAGAGGGGGCCTCCATGATCCGCACCAAGGGGGAGCCCGGAACCGGGGACGTCGTCCAGGCCGTCTCGCACATGAGGGCGATGAACAGGCAGATCGCCGAGCTCGCCGCCCTCAGGGACGACGAGGTGTACGAGTACGCCAAGTCGCTGCAGGTGCCGCTGGACCTGGCCCGCTACGTCCACGAGAACCGCAGGCTCCCCGTGGTGAACTTCGCCGCCGGAGGGGTCGCAACACCGGCGGATGCGGCGCTCATGATGCAGCTGGGGGCCGACGGCGTGTTCGTCGGATCGGGCATATTCAAGTCCGGGAACCCGGAGAAGAGGGCCGCGGCCATCGTCAGGGCCGTCACGGACTTCAACGATCCCAAGGTGCTCGCGGAGGTCTCGGAGGATCTGGGCGAGGCGATGGTCGGGATCAACAAGGACGAGATCGAGAAGCTGGAGAACATCAGGATGGCGGAGCGCGGACAATGAGCCGCATCGGCGTCCTGGCCGTACAGGGTGCCTTCAGGGAGCACATCGACGCCCTCTCAGAACTCGGGGCGGACTGCTTCGAGATAAGGAAGGCCTCCGACCTGGACGGAGGGGCCGACGGACTGGTCCTCCCGGGAGGGGAGAGCACCGTCATGGGGAAGCTCATCCGCGATCTCGGGATGTTCGACATCCTCGAGGGGATGGTGTCGTCCGGTGTCCCGGTGATGGGGACATGCGCCGGTCTTATCCTCCTGGCGGAGGAGGTGGAGGGCGGCAGCGTCCATCTGGGCACCCTCCCCGTCGCCGTCAGGCGCAACGCGTACGGCAGGCAGCTGGGGAGCTTCTCCGCGAAGGGACACTTCTCCGGGGTCGGGGACGTACCGCTGGAGTTCATACGCGCTCCGATGATCACACGCGTGGGGGAGGGGACGGAGGTCCTCTGCGAATGCGGGGGAGTGCCTGTCGCGGTCCGTCACGGCAACCAGCTGGCCATGTCCTTCCACCCGGAGCTGACCGCGGACAGGGGGATACACCGCTACTTCCTGGACATGGTCGGATGACGCCCGGTGGGTTGTCCAGACTGCGGCATCCTCCCTACCAAACGGCGCGGTCCGTCGAATCCTATATAAAATAGAGTATTATGGGTCGAACCATGATAGAATCACAGAGCACCGAGGAAGGGTACTACCTCCCTTCCCGCAGGTACATGGACTGCGCTTCCCCGGAATACGATCCTCACGAGGCGGCCGTCCAGGCCGAGAAGGGGGCCTCGGAGGGCAACCCCGACGCCCAGTATCTGCACGGGCTCTTCCTTTACACGGGAGAGGGCGGCACCCACGAGGACGCCGCCACAGCATCCGAGATGTTCGCTCTCTCCGCCTCCACCGGATATCGTCCGGCCGAGACCGTCCGCAGGGAGATCGAAGCCAACGAGCCCGGGGTCCAGAGAGATCTCATGGCGCTAAGGCTCAGGGGCGAGGAGAGGGACACCGACGCCTGCGCCAAGCTCTTCGACCTCTACGACAACGGCAAGGCCCCGGTGAGGAAGGACCACTCCGAGGCCATCAGGTTCTACACCGTCTGCGCCGAGTGCGACGATGTGGCCGCCCAGAACACCGTGGGTTTCATGTTCCTCATGGGCAAGGGCATCAGGAAGGACAGGGACAGGGCCGTGAAGTGGCTGAAGGCCGCCGCCGACAACGGCTGCGGTCAGGCCATGTACCGCATGGGCAAGATGTACGACGAGGGCCTGTGCGACACCGATCCCGACCTGAAGAGCGCCATGGCCTGGTACCAGAAGGCCGCCGACGCAGACGATCCCGACGCCGAGTTCGCCCTGGGCTGCATCTACTCGATGCCCAGGACCAAGTACTCCGACGATAGGGAGGCCGCGAGGATGTTCGGCCGTGCAGCGGAGAACGGACACGCGGAGGCCCAGTACCAGATCGGGATGATGTACGCCTACGGCCAGGGCGTCCCGCGCGACCCCTCCATGGCCAAGAAGTATCTAGAGAAATCCTGCGAGGGCGACTATCAGCAGGCCATGGTGGACTACGCCAACATGTGCTTCGAGGGGCAGGTCCTCCCCAAGGACTACGAGACCGCCGCCAAGTGGTTCACAGTCGCCGCCGAGAGGTGCAACGGATACGCCCAGTACGCTCTGGGCTGCATGTACGCCTCAGGATACCACTTCCCGCAGAACAGCACCGAGGCCATCAGATGGTTCAGGGAGGCCGCGGAGATGGGGGAGGTCAACTCCCAGTACGCCCTGGCCTGCTTCTACTACGAGGGAAGGGGAGTCGAGAGGGACGAGAAGGAGGCGGTCATGTGGTTCGACCAGGCCGCCGACCAGGGCCATCCGGCCGCCAAGGCGTTCCTCGGCATGCTGCAGATCACCGGTACCGGGACCGCCCAGGACGTGGAGGAGGGTCTCAGGAACCTCAACGAGTCCGCCGACACCGGGTACTACGAGGCCCAGTACTATCTCGGGAAGCTCTACTACGAGGGCAAGTACGTGAACAAGAACGTCCCCAGGGCCAAGAAGTTCCTCAACCTCGCCGCGAAGCAGGGCGACAGGGACGCGATCGCCCTCCTAAACAAGATCAAGACGGAGAGATCCCGTTGAGCTCCAACCTCAGATACGACGCCATGCACGGCGACCCCTACGCATGCCTCGCCCTCGCGTACTTCTACCAGACCGGCAAGGAGATGCCGCAGAACATACCCTCCGCCATAGAGTGGTTCGGCAGGGCGGCCGACAACGGCTGCGCCAGGGCCCATTGGGAGCTGGCCAAGATGTTCCTCGACGGCGAGTTCGTGGAGCCCGACGCGGAGCTCTATCTGGAGCACATGAGGGCCGCGGCGGAGATGGGCAGCCCGGACGCCCAACTGCGCATGGGTTACGAGTACGGCAGGGGCGTCATATTACCCAGGGACGATGCCGAGTCGTACCGCTGGCTCTACAAGGCCGCCATCCAGGGGAACCCGATGGCCAAGTTCGCTCTGGGATATCTCCTTCAGCACGGTCGCGGGGTGGAGCAGAACAAGGGTGAGGCGGAGTCATGGTACTCCTCCGCCGCCATATCGGGCGACGGCGACATGTTCCTGCAGATCGGGATCAACTACGAGTTCGGACTGGGGCGCATGGAGCGCGACCTGGTGGAGGCCGCCAGGTGGTACAAGTACGGCGTGGACATGGGCCATGAGAAGTGCGTCCTGTGCTGGAGGTCCGTCCTGAACACCCTGAACGGCGATCCTCCGGAGTCCTATGAGATGCGCCAGGCGAAGATGATGTCCACGGTCTCCCAGATGGAGCTAGACAAGATCAACATCGCCATCGAGACCGCCGATTCGCTCTTCGACGACGGGGACGAGGAAGGATCGATGATCTATTATCAGATGGCGGCGGACCTCGGGAGCCCGGATGCGATGTTCACCATCGCCATGATGTACCACCAGGGGATAGCGGTCAGGAGGGACGACAGCTTTGCCCTCAGGCTCCTGTCCAGGGCGGCCGACGCCGGTTCGGCGGATGCGCAGTTCTATCTCGCCACCGCCTACGAGACCGGCATGATCCCCAGCGACGAGTCGCAGATCATCAAGCTCTATTCCGATGCTGCATACAACGGCTTCCTGGCGGCGCTCTACTATCTGGGAAGGTATGTGGACCATCCCGAGCTTTATGTTCGTAGGACGCATTCGAGGAGATGACATGTCCTTCGAAACAGTTCTCAAAGCCGCACAGAACGGTGACGCGGACGCACAGGTTGCCATGGGCTACCTGTTCTTCAAGGGTGAGGGGGTCCTTCAGGACCGCAGGGAGGCGGCCAGATGGTTCGGTCTGGCAGCCGACCAGGGGAATGCGGAGGCCCTCTGCAA
>CAZLMR010000069.1:0-6333 GCA_964560575.1 uncultured Methanomassiliicoccales archaeon
CTCCCTCAGGTCCGAGAACACGAGGTACCTTATGCGGAACTCATCCTGGATTGAGTTGCCGAAATCCAGGAGGTCATCGAAGGACAGGACCCCGTCGTCCTGGTCCAGGACGGTCAGCCTGCCCTTACCGACCAGATGGCAGCTCTCTATGAGCGAGAGCTGAAGAGCGTCGACCATCGGCTTCCCGTAGTGACCGTAGGCCCTCAGGGCCTCCACATCTTCCTGGTCGAACACGAACACCCTGTCGCGGATCAGTCTGCCCACGGGCTTCCTGGACATCGGCTCCGGGAAAACCTTGCCTGCAGGGTCGCGGATCGACATGATGTAGTATGTGAGGTCGCCCTCCTCGTCCACGACCCCGTACAGGAGCTTCTTCTTCCTGTCCTTGGTCTCGCTGGTCTCGCGGATGAGCGTGGCTATATCGATGGCGTTCCTCTCCGACACCGCGCGGACCAGGAACTCCGGCCTCGAGTTGCTCATGGTCTTCCCACGGGGGAATACGGAGATGTCGTAGTCGCCGGTCTCATATTTCACGATGAAACCGCGTTGCCTCAGATCGCGGTAGACCAGATACTTTATGTCGAAGCCGTCGACGACCCTCGCCGAGTGGCAGAACAGCTGATCGTAGGTCATGGGGCCATCGGGTCCGACCACCTCCAGCCTCCTGCATTCCACCAGATAGGTCGCCTCGACGAGATCGAGATCGACACCGCCACCGCTGCGGGGATAGCCGTAGTTGCCTCTGGTGTAGAGCCTGCTGCCCTCGCTCTGATCCCTGACCTCCACAACGTCGTCGACTAGTTGGCCTACCATCGGACACGGTTAGATTGTGCCCGTATTTAACGGGAACAGCAGACGATGGGGCAGTCAAATCTAAAGGATGGGGGAATAGGTTTAAATGTTTAAACGAATGAACATATATGGACGAGTACGAGAGGGAACACCAGAAGCTGACGGAGGACTTCAGGGAGAGCTGCGAGTCATTCACCGTGCTGGGAGACCCGCACAGGCAGAAGATCATAATGCTGATGCTGGAGAGCAGATGCTACGGGATGAGCGTTCAGGAGATAACCGAATGCATCAACCTGTCTCGCCCCGCGGTGTCGTATCACCTGAAGGTGCTCAAGCAAGCGGGCATTGTCACCATGCACAGGAAGGGGACGTCCAACCTGTACTGCCTCGACATCGAATCCGACGTCTGGCACAGATTCCGTGACGTAACCACGGAGGTCTGCTCCATCATAGACAGGATCCGCGCGAACGGGTTCCCTATCGTGCCGAAGGAGGAATGATCAATGGAAACAGTCAGCATCGACGAGGCTATGAGGAACCGCCACTCGGTCAGGAGATACCTGGACAAACCGATGGACGAGCACGTCAGGCGCGAGCTACAGGCGGTCATCGACACCTGCAATGCGGAAGGACATCTGAAGTTCCAGATGGTGACAGACTCGAAGGGAGTCTTCGAAGGTCTGCTCGCAAGAAGCTTCGACGGGGTCGCCAACTACGTGGCCCTGGTGAAGAAGAAGGACGACCCGGATGAGAAGGTCGGATACTACGGAGAGAAGGTCGTCCTACACGCGCAGATGCTGGGTCTGAACACATGCTGGGTCGGCCTGACGTACAGCAAGCGGAAGCTCGACATCCAGGTGAAGAAGGACGAGAAGCTCGTCTGCGTCCTCGCCCTCGGATACGGGGCGGACCAGGGCGTGGCCCACAAGAGCAAGCCGCTGGAGGACCTCTGCAGATGCGAAGGGGACATGCCGGAATGGTTCAGGAAAGGCATGGAGGCGGCTATGCTCGCCCCCACGGCGATGAACAAGCAGAAGTTCAGGTTCACCCTGAACGGGGACGGGAAGGTCTCCGCGGAGACCGCCGGCGGCCCGTACACCGATGTCGACCTGGGCATCGCGAAGCTGCACTTCGAGCTCGGAGCAGGAAAGGACAGCTTCGAGTGGGCCTGAACTGTGTCCCTCCCCGCAGGAGCGGGGAGGGCATTATTTTTCAGCAGTTGCCGAGAGAGGAGGACTGCAGCGTCCCCTCCATGTACTGCTCGTAGCCGTACAGGTCCAGGAACCCGTGTCCGGAGAGACAGAACACGATGGTCTTCTCCTCCCCTGTCGCCTTGCACTCCAGGGCCTTGTCGATGGCGCCCTTGATGGCATGGCAGGACTCGGGAGCGGCGATGATGCCCTCGGTCTTTGCGAAGGTCACCCCCGCCTCGAAGGTCTCGGTCTGATCGTAGGCGACAGCTGTCAGCAGGTTCTGGTCGTACGCGGCGGACACCAGCGGCGCCATGCCGTGGTACCTGAGACCGCCGGCGTGGATGCTCTTGGGGATGAACTCGGAACCGAGCGTGTACATCATGAGCAGCGGGGTGCATCCGGCGGTGTCGCCGTAGTCGTATCTGAACTCGCCTTCCGTCAGGGACGGGGCGGCCTTGGGCTCGACGGCGATGATCTCGGTCTCGCTCCTGCCCTTGATCTTCTCGGCCATCATCGGGAAGGTAAAACCGGCGAAGTTGGATCCTCCGCCCACGCAGGCGATCATGTAGTCGGGCTCGATCTCCGCCTTCTGCATCTGAAGCATCGCCTCCTCTCCGATGACGGTCTGGTGGAGCATGACGTGGTTCAGGACGCTGCCCAGGGCGTAGCATGTGCCCTCGTCCTTGGCGGCGAGCTCGCAGGCCTCGGAGATGGCGATCCCCAGGGACCCGGTCGTGTCGGGGTGCTCCTTCAGCACCTTCTTCCCGAACTCCGTCTGGACCGACGGGGACGCGTAGACCTCGGCACCGTACATGTGCATCAGGGTCTTCCTGAAGGGCTTCTGGTTGTAGCTGCCCTTGACCATGAAGACGGTGGTGTCGATGTCGAATAGGTTGGAGACCATCGCGAGGGCGGTCCCCCACTGACCCGCACCGGTCTCGGTGGTCAGTGTGTGGATTCCGGATTCGGCGTTGTAGTACGCCTGGGCCAGGGCGGTGTTCCCCTTGTGGCTGCCGAGGGGGCTCATGTCCTCCCTCTTGAAGTAGATCTTGGCAGGGGTCTTGAGGTACTTCTCCAGACGGTATGCCCTCTGCATGGGGGACGGACGGTTGAGATTGATCAGATTGTCGCGGACCTCCTCGGGAATGTCGATGTACCTCTCCATGGAGCCCTCCTGCTGGATGATGGGCCTACAGAAGATGGCGGAGAAGTCCTCGGGCTTGGCGGGCTCCTTTGTGACGGGGTTAAGCGGGGGCGCCACGGGCTCGGGGAGGTCGGCGGCGAGGTTGTACCACCTCTTGGGGATCTCCTCGGGGTCGAGAGTGATGCGTGCGTCTTTCGGTATTGCCATGAGAGGTCCATATCTTCATGACATATTTGTACATAATGGTTGATGAATGTATTATTTCGTTCATCAATACCGTCCGATTAAAGAAAGTTTTTTATAGAAGTTCTTGCATATATGGTGGTTGTGAACTCAAGGTTAACAACCTAGGGATAACATGGACGACATCGACATCCTACTCTCCATGGTGGAGAACCCCACCCGGAGACGCATACTGGAATCACTGGTTCGCGAGCCCAGCTACCCGCTCCGCCTGTCCAAGGTGCTGGGCGTCAGCCCACAGGCCGTGATGAAGAATCTGGCGCTGATGGAGCAGAACGGACTCGTGGTTAGCAGCCGCGTCGACAGCAGCATGGGACCGATGAGGATCGTGTACTCCCCCAACACGGAGTTCACACTGGTCGTCGAGATGCATCGGAGCATGTTCTCCGCCAAGGTCATAGGTCCGACCGGGACGACAGACCCGGACGACACGGGCATGACCGCCGAGGAGGCGTACCAACGCATAGACGAGATAGACGAGAGGATCAAGGAGCTCGATGAGGAGCGCGCCGCTCTGGTCTCGGAGAGGAACTCGATCATGGAGATGGTCGAGAGGTCCGGGACCGAGGAACCGGCCACGGATGGGAACGTCAATAGGACAATCGAAAGGGAGGTATGAGTATGGTCAACGAGAAAGCGATCAAGGTCGCCGAGCTGAAGTCCGGGGAGACTGGCAGGGGAATAGCCAGACTCGACCCCGAGCTGATGGACATCCTCGGCATCAAGGTCGGAGACATAGTGCAGATCGACGGTAACAAGAAGACCGTCGCCAAGGTGCTGAGGGGCGCCCCCGAGGACGCCAACCGCGGGATAATCAGGATCGACGGATCCACCAGACGCAACGCCGGCGTCTCCCTCGACGAGAGGGTCGGGATCAAGAAGGTCACCGCGAAGAACGCGGAGAAGATCACGTTCTCCCCTACCGAACAGCTCAGGCTGCAGGGCGGAGAGGAGTACCTCAAGCAGGTGCTGGAGGGCAGGGCGATCGCCAAGGGCGACACCATCACCCTCAACGTCATGGGCAACAAGATCGACCTGGTGGTCACATCGTTCGCCCCGTCCGGGGATGCGGTGCTGATGGCATCGACCACGGAGGTGAAGGTGTCGGACAAGCCCGCCGCCAACAACGGGGATGTCCCGAAGGTGTCCTACGACGACATCGGAGGACTCGGCGACGCTGTGAAGAAGATCCGTGAGATGGTCGAGCTGCCACTCAGGCACCCTGAGCTCTTCAAGAGGCTGGGTGTCGAGGCTCCCAAAGGGGTGCTGCTCCACGGTCCACCAGGAACCGGTAAGACCATGCTGGCCAAGGCCGTTGCCGGCGAGACGAGCAGCAACTTCATCTCGATCGGAGGTCCGGAGATCGTCAGCAAGTTCTACGGGGAGTCCGAGGGCAAGCTGAGAGAGATCTTCAAGGACGCCGAGGAGAACGCGCCCAGCATCATCTTCATCGACGAGATCGACTCGATCGCGCCGAAGAGGGACGAGGTCAACGGGGAGGAGGAGAGGCGTATCGTCGCCCAGCTCCTGTCGCTGATGGACGGACTGAACTCCAGGGGCAAGGTTGTGGTCATCGGAGCCACCAACAGACCCAACTCCATCGACGAGGCCCTGAGGAGGCCCGGAAGGTTCGACAGGGAGATCGAGATCGGCATCCCCGACAGGGACGGACGTCTGGAGATCCTGGAGATCCACACCAGGGGCATGCCGCTGGCCGACGACGTCGACCTGAAATGGCTCGCCGACAAGACCCACGGGTACGCCGGTGCGGACCTGTCCGCCCTGACCAAGGAGGCCGCGATGGCCGCACTCAGAAGAGTTCTGCCCGATGTGGACCTCGAGGCCGAGGAGATCCCCAAAGACGTGCTGAACTCCATCCTCGTCACGAAGGACGACTTCAAGAACGCGCTGAAGGACATGCAACCCTCCACCATGAGGGAGGTCCTGATCGAGAAGCCCAACGTCAGGTGGGAGGACATCGGGGCCCTGGAGGAGGCCAAGCAGGAGCTGAAGGAGGCCGTGGAATGGCCGCTGAAGTTCGGCAAGGTCTTCGACCACATGAACGCCAAGCCGCCAAAGGCAATCCTGCTCTACGGTCCGCCCGGCACGGGAAAGACCATGCTGGCCAAGGCCGTGGCGACGGAGTCCGAGGCGAACTTCATCGCGGTCAAGGGACCGGAGTTCCTCAACAAATGGGTCGGGGAGTCCGAGAAGGCCGTGAGGGAGACGTTCAGGAAGGCCAGACAGGCATCGCCCTGCGTGATCTTCATGGACGAGATCGACTCGATCGCGCCCGAGAGGGGCACCGGCGGTGACAGCAACGTCACCGAGAGGGTCATATCCCAGATGCTGACGGAGATGGACGGCCTGGAGAGTCTGAACGACGTCGTCGTGATAGCGGCGACCAACCGTCCGGACATCATGGACCCCGCCCTGCTGAGGCCCGGGAGATTCGACAAGTCGATCTTCATCGGACCGCCGGACAAGGAGTCCAGGAAGGCCATCTTCGGCATCCACACCAAGAACCGCCCCCTGGCGGAGGACGTGAACCTCGACGAGCTGGCCGAGAAGACCGACGGATGCACCGGAGCGGACATCGCAGCCATCTGCAACGAGGCCGTGATGAACGCCGTCAGGCACCTGATCGCCGAGAACCCCGAGCCCAAGGACGAGGACATCCAGAACTGCGGGGTCTCGAAGGAGGACTTCGAGAAGGCCTTGGACAAGTTCGGGCCCAAGTCCAGGCAGGAGCTCAAGGACTACGGGAAGGAGTGATCCCTCCCGATCAAACCATTTAATCTGAACAAGAACGAAGAAGGAAGAGCCGACAGGCTGGAAGAAAGAGAGAATCGAAGGAGGAATTGACTATGAGCGCAGCAGATGACATCTGCTTCTCCTCCCAACTTCAATCTTTCCCAGCATCCGGGTCTTTTCCAACAAGTCAGTTCTTTGCATCAGGTG
>CAZLMR010000070.1:0-6250 GCA_964560575.1 uncultured Methanomassiliicoccales archaeon
GAGGGAGGTCCCCGGAAGGTACAACCTGAAGGGAACCAAGTGCACCAACTGCGGAACCATATACTTCCCCAGGCGCGACTTCTGCCCGAAGTGCCGCCGCGCCGGTATCGGCAAGATCGAGGAGTACGACATCTGCAGGACCGGGGAGGTCTACACATACTCCATCGTGTACGACGCCCCCGCGATGTGCGACATGATCAAGCCCTACGCCGTCGTGATGGTGAAGACCGACGATGGCGTGATGATCGCAGGCCAGCTCGTCGACGTCGACCTGGAGAAGGTCGCCATCGGCATGAGGGTCAGGGCGGTCATGCGCAAGCTGTCCACAGACGGCGATTCCGGAATCATCCGCTACGGGTACAAGTTCGTCCCTGCGGAGTGATGAAACTCAACACCCCGGGGCTGGTCCCCGGGGAAACCTGTTCTTTTTACACCATATTCATCGGATCCATGATACCATATCGATGAAGCCGGGCATTCGATGAAATCAGTCCTGGGAACGGTCCGGTTCCCGACCAATTCTCTCCATCAGGCGTCGGTTATATGGAATGGATCGGAGGCATGAAGCGTCCCTGTATACAGCCAGCAGTCGGATCGCGGATCGTTTTCCTGTATGCTCTTGAGCCTTCCGCAGCTGTTCCACAGCCTCATCAGGTCCGATCCGATGATGTCGTTGGTAATGTCGAACCTGCCCAGGATGGATTCCTGCTGGATCAATTCTGCGATGGCTACCATCTTGCCCATATTAGTCAGGGAGTAGCGTATCGTCTTGCGTCCCTTTGACGGGATGCGGATCTCCAGAAGTCCTGCCTCCACCATCGCGCGCAGATTGTCATCGACCATTCTCCAGTTGGTGGTCATCCATGTGAAGTCCATCGACCCGACCTCTCCATTCCGGAGTATGTGGACCAGCATGCGGTTCACGTGCTTCCTGTCGAGGACGGTCGTCGATTCTTCAACCATGGGCGGTCGACTGCGATTGATGTTATTTTCGGTTATCAAAACTGATTCAAAACATTTACATCTACAATAAGTATTTTATAAAAAATATACTATTTATCAGAATTGCAAATAAACTAAGAAATATATACCAATCGGAAGGGAGTGAGCTCTTTGAACACCTCGACCAGATGCGAATCGGGTTCTCCGCGGGTAGTTTTCCTGGAGGAGAAGCATATGGTGTCCATCCTTCTGTATCTGATGGACAACGATGGATGCATGAAGTCCCAGCTGTACGACTCGGTTTCACGTACCCTTCGCATGTCGGACAAGCTCGACATGCTGGAGGACACCGGACTGATCGTACAGGATTCGAATGGCCCGTACCGGTCCGTGAGGATACGGTTGACAGATCTCGGCAGAGGTGTCTGCAGGGAGCTCGAAGCGATCGAGGATATGCTGGCGGGAAGGGAGACGACATGATGGTTTCCCACGCGGAGAGAAGCCTCACCAAGGCTCTTGCCCTATTCGTCGTTGTTCTCCTTCTCACAACATCGACGGCGACGCTGTTCATGCATGAGTCGGACGCACCGGTATCGTATCAGCAGTCCGTCACCTATCACAGGAACCTGTCCTCTTCCGACGGTGAGATCGTTCAGATCACCTATGACGGGATAGCGTCTGCGGAGTACAATCCCGAGTTCGGAATCGGACCGATCGATGAGACGACAGGCGAACAGGAGACATGGTCGAATGCCGAAGAGGAAAGTGACGTCTGGAACGTCAAGTTGCAGGTTACTTTTGAGTTCACAAGTGGATTATTTCAATCACCTACTCAATCAATCAGTGTAGATGTTCCTGAGGTCTACACAATCAATTCTGTATCTGTAGACGGGACAATTCAAGATGATTCAGTAAGTCAAACGGGTAATACCATCAACGCGATCTCCAATGGTGAATACGCAGTTATTTACCGTCAACACAGTGGAACAATCAGCATAGATGTGGGTGTCCCCTTCACGTTTCATAGGGTTTTCGGCGGTTGGTCCGAATCCCAGAACGGCGGTGTGGACTACTATCCAGGCGACGTAATCCCTGATAACGTCTCGGACCTATATGCCGTGTGGATAGTTCCCACGATAGTCGCAACCAGTTCTGATTTCACTTCCGGAGACACATCATACACGATTGATGAACTAAGCCTTCGCTCATCGATCCCTTATTCCAATCGGGATCAGTATCCCACCACAATCCATGATTCGGGCGTGTTCGGCAGGATCTACACTCTGGACGGGGACATCACAGTCTATAATACCCTTCCGTCGGGGACGTACCGCAATGCGGACGACAGTCCCTCAATGATCACTGTCAGCGGGGACGTCGCTCTCGAGGGGGACGTTGTCATAGACGATTTGGGACTGGTCGCAGGAGGCGCTTCCAACAGCAACCATGGCGACGGTAGCGGCGGGCTGTTCGCCAACGGGAACATGCTCATTATCGGACCCGGGGTCACCGCTCCCCCGGAAAGGCTAGCCAACACATACCTCCAGGTTTACGGAGGGCATTGGTCCAATCAGATAGGGAGTTCCGGAAATCCCATCGACACCGACGTCCGGATATTCGCCGGGACATACTACAACGTGGTCGCCGGCTCGCGTGGGGCAACCGTCTTCGGGGACACACATCTGATGATGCGCGGAGGCACCGTCCTGGACACCGTCATCGGAGGCAACAGCGGCAACACATCGTATGATTCAGACGAATCTAGTCAGAACCGCATCACTGGGAGCACGTATGTCTATATGCTGGGCGATGTCAGGATGCCCGGCGACTATTACGAGGAGTTCTACCTCCAATTCAGGGAGTATCCGACCCAGGAGGATCTCAATCTGGACACCGGACGCACTCCGTCGATCTTCCAGGGTCTGCCAGTATTGAGGGAGTCGACCATCCTCACGGGCGGTTCGAACAACGGGTACATCGGAGGCGGGACGAATGTATACATCTCCAACGATGCGATGTTGTGGGATGTCCAGGCCGGCGGCAGGAGAGGCAACTCCACGGTGGTCGGAACCGCATCGGCGGAGGTCTCGGGCAATGCGGTGGTCAAGCATGTCCTGTGCGGATCGATCACGGACGGGATGGACGGTACCAATTCATCCCACGGGTACAACAAGGCCTGTGTGGGGTCCACCGACATTACCGTCAGGGATGGTTCCTCCGTCGGATCGGTCTTCGGTGCAGGGTATGACACGTACTACCAGGCGGTCTATTCATCCATGGTCGGCACGAGCACGACCATCACCATCACTCTCGAGGGGGACTGTGTCGTCGGATACGTGTACGGTGGAGGATACAGGGGTACGATAGGCACATCCGGCGATCCCATAGGCAGCATCAGGATAGATCTCGAAGGCGGTACGGTCCTCGGGGATGTGTTCGGAGGGGGAAGAGGTGGTCTCGACAAGCCCATTCACAACCAATCCGGTGCCGGTGACATATCGGATGTCAGCATTCGCGACTCCATCAGGGACAGTACGGGTTATTCCGAGGTCTATGCCGAGGCCATAACGATCAATGTTAACGGAGGGACGGTCAACGGGGATATCTATGGCGGAGGCGAGTCAGTCCCTGTCATAGGATCCTACAACGGTTTCTCGGTTAACGATAATCTGTCCGTTCAGAGGGACGACGTCGCAGCCGTCCATGCGAACTCTGTATCGGTCAACATCACCGACGGACATGTCGGAGGGAGCGTCTACGGTGCGGGGAAGGGCGTGGACACACAGGACACGGTGATGCTCAACGACTACAGCTACCACAGGAGCGCGTTCATCTTCGCGATGGGTCCAGGGGATACCGGGGGATGGACCCTGGTCTCCGTTCCCTGGACATCGGGTCAGGGCGGAACCACGTTCTGGAGCAGTGCCGAATATGGCGATTATGCATCGACGATCGGCAATGTGACGGTCGTCGTGTCCGGCTCCGGGACATCAGTGGGAGGAAGCGTCTACGGAGGAGGCGAGATCGGGCGTCTGGGACCGACATCCGGTAACGGAGGATCAGTCTCGATGTCCATAGGCTCCGGCGCAGATGTCACCGGGGATGTGTTCGGAGGCGGATACGGTCAGACCGGAGAGCTCTCATCCAACACCCTCTCCAGGACGGTCATTGTCAACGGGGCGACGATCGGCGGCAGCGTGTACGGTGGAAGCAGGTTGGGCAATGACAATTATGATGGGTCCAGCACATTCGGGCACGGACAGGCATACATATACGTGGTCAGCGGGGACATCGAGTCCGGGACATCGGGGAACGTCTACGGCGGATCGTACCGCGGATACTCCTATATGGACACCCATGTCTACATCGGGGTCCCGGCAGTCAGCGGAGGCGGTCAGCCCGCATTGGATAGCCTGAAGGTGCATTCCGTATACGGAGGTGCCAGTGTCGGAGAGAGCAGCGGATTCGGGAACGACGCCGAGCTGCTGATCGGGAACTCCGAGGTCATCATCGGAAACAAGGCCGATGGGAGCCACTCGTCCGTTTACAATGAGTTCTCCATAACAGGGGATGTCTTCGGTGAGGGCGATTACTGCGCGATTTCCGGGAGCTCCGAGGTCACGTTCCGGGGGTTCTCACAGGAGTCCCAGCTCCTCTCTGTGCAGAAGGCGGACACCCTGCTGGTGGAAGGCTCCGACCTCGACATACTCGGCAATGTCGATGGTTCAGTGCCTCAGGCATCGGAGAGGCTTTCACTGAACCTGATCGGCGATCTGGTTCTGACGATGGATGAGTCATGGGGCGCGTCCTCCCTGGATCTGCACTCCGCAGCATCCCAGATAGGGGGTTTCAGCAGCCATTCCGCAGACGGGGGATTCACCGCTCCCAACTTCTCCGTTCCGGGATTCAGAATCAACTCGATCACGCTCTACGACGGGATGCTGATGTCCATACTCGGTGTCGACAACGCTGGGGTCCTCGAGAACCCCATAAAGGGGTACACCCTGATCGACAACGGTTCGAGCACATATTACGGGACATTCGTGATGGGAGCAACGGCCTCCGTTCAGAACGGGTCGACCGGATTCTTCGTCCATCGGGACGGGGAGTATGTCGCCACCCAGGAGGCGCATTACGATTACGGCAACGTGGGCATGACGATGTGGTATCTGTCGGGCGTCTACAAGCTAGAGAGCACCGTGGTCCTGGAGGACGACACAGGAATCCTGAAGGACATAGATGTCATGGCGCCAAAGACCGTGAGGGGGTCATCGATCCAGTTCGTTGGAGGATACATCAATGCCGCCAGCCCCGGTTCCCTCAACGTCGTGGGGGACCTGACCGATGCAACACCGGGGGAGGATTTCCTTGTAACAGTCGGAAGATACGTCGATGACAACCATCTGTACTACTACGGAGGGGAGGGGGATCCCCTACCAGGGTACGGGGGCATCGCGGCAATGCCCGATGGCCCGGTGGAGATGCAGGGGAATGGCATCCTGCTCAACATACAGGTCGGAACCACTTCGGGTTTCAGCACGACCGGGTATGCTGGCACAGTCGTTCTCCACATGGTGGAGAGGATAGGGGACGTCCCCATCAACACGTTTGATGTGGAGGTCAGCATATACCTCAGGACCACCGACAGTGCCGGCCAGATAACCAACGTCATCGTCATGAGGACAGATGACGAGTATGAGGGCGGATACAGATACACGGGTTCCACCGATGTCTATCTTCCAGTCCTCTCCGGGAACCACATGGCGGAGTACCGTATCTCTCTGAACGGTACGATCCAGGACGGTGGGTCCCTGACCATGCAGACCGTTCCGACGAATCTCAACAAGGAGGGCTGGCAGACGTCACTGTTTTCTACACCCGGGGATGTGGATGAGGGCATTCAGAACGTGTCCCTGGGAGTCGGCGGTGTGTTCGCCCCGGTCATCCGTTTCAGCTACGATTTCATCTCAGAAACAGAGGTTGGGAGTTTCGACGATCTCGGTGACATCACCCTCACGGTGGAGCTGGTTCCAGAGGAGGGATGGGAAGGAAGCAGCAACATCTCGTACACGATCGTACTGAGCCCGGAGAACGCACAGGAGATGACCCTGAGCTTCTTCGACACATACCTGCAGACCGCTCCGATAGGATGGAGCGATTACGATGAGCCGGTATTCTGTCTCGAACTCGAATTCGGTACGAACATGGCCGATGTGCATGTCGCCGTTAGCAACTCGTTCATATCCGGCGGGATCACAGGGGTCACCGGGGCTGCGGACTACATCAGTGACATCCGTACGAGGATAGG
>CAZLMR010000071.1:0-6237 GCA_964560575.1 uncultured Methanomassiliicoccales archaeon
ACCAAGATGCTGACAGGTGAACAGCTCATCGAGGTCCTGGAAGGCGGATCGGCCGGTCTGCCGGGAGCGGCGGGGGGATACCTCCAGGTCTCCGGCATCGTCGTCACCTATGACAGCTCGCTACCGGCAGGATCGAGGGTTGTCTCGGTCACAATGGCCGACGGGACCCCTCTGGATCCTGACCGGACTTACCTCGTCGCATCCAACGACTACGTCATGGCCGGCGGGGACAACTATCCCCTCCTTGCGGAGATAGAGGCGGAGGGGCGTCACGGACTGGTATATGATGCTCTCTTCGACAGGTTCTCGGAGATCGGCACCATCACGGACATAGAAACAGGCAGGCTGATCGATGTATCGGCGGATACGAACGATCCGTGAAAGGGTAGTTAAATACAAGCGCATTAGGGAGGAAACCATGTCGGATGAGAACAACTTCTGCGTGTCGTGCGGCGCGATGCTCCCTCCGGGGGCCGAGTTCTGCCCGGCGTGCGGGGCGGGTGTCGGCGGAAGGTCCAACCCCCACAACCCGATGTCGTCGCAGCCATACGCCCGTAGGCAGCAGAGCCTTCTGAACGTGCCGGTGTTCATCCTGATCTACGGACTGCTGGCACTGATCGTCGGGGTCTACGGGCTCTACCTGGGAATCTCCATGAACGAGAGCGCATACAACGAGATGCTCGAGATGGCCGAGTCCATGGGACTGACCATGCAGCCCTGGAGCGAATCGATGCAGAGCGAGATGATCCTCAGCGGAGCCCTCTGCCTCGTCAGCGGGGTGCTGGCTCTCCTGAGCTACTGGCTCTGCTGGAAGAGATCCAACAAGACCTATGCCGTGATCCTCTGCGCAGTTGCCGCTGTCACGAGTTACACGTTCCTCGGGTTCATCAGCATCGCCGTGGGACTCATCGTGTCCTTCCTCCTGTACAAGGACAACACGACCTTCGATTCCTGAGTGATAACATGGAAGGAGAGAGAATGTGCGTTAGATGTGGGGAACCGATACCGGAAGGATCGGAGTACTGCCCTACATGCGGGGCCGCGCTGGATGGTACGGCCTACGACAGGACCGCCGACTTCTACAGGGACAAGGCGGGATGGAAGAAGGAGGACACGCTAGAGAGCATCCCCCGGCTGATGATGGTCTACGGAGTTCTTGCCGTGATCGTCGGGGTGATCGTGCTAGTGGCGTACGGCACCCTGGACGGCACCTGGGACCAGCTTGCCGATTCTGACGGCACATACTACGGACTGACCCTCGACCAGACCAGGTCCGCCCTGATGTTTATCGGGATCCCGATGGTCCTCAGCGGGCTCTGCGCCCTCGTGTCCGGGTTCATGACCGGCAAGAAGGAGGGATACAGGGTCAGCCTGCTGCTCTGCATACTGGCCTCCGTAGTTCCGCTGTTCATGGCACTGGGTCTGCTGAACACCATCGTGTTCGGCATCGTCCTGTGCGTAATCGGACTGTATGTGACCTCCAGGCTCTACAACAACAGCCAGTGCTTCGCCAGCTGAATACAATAACGGCGGGGATCGCCCCGCCTTAAACGGTTTATCCTTCTCAACTGAAGAACTCGTCCTGATGGGCGTACAGCCTGTAGGACATGTACATCCCGACGATGAAGAGGATGATGCAGAAGATCAGCATCGAAAGGTCGGGTATCGCGGCGGCGAACACAAGCACGCTCGCCAGAACGCATAGGATGAGGCACACCTTGCCGTAGACGAGCCTCCTGGCCATGAATCCGGAGACGGCGGCGCAGACACCGCTGGAGAGGAAGGCGATGACGGTCTACTGGACCACGGATACCATCAGATCGTAGGTGAGACCTTCGTAAGTCCCGTCCGGTCCGGCGATATCGTTCCATACCTGATCCATGACCGACAGGCCTGCCGCGAAGAACAGGCCTACGATGATCGCGACGATCCCGTAGATGAGGATGAGGTTGGAGGTCATTTCAAGATTGTTTTTGATCAGACGGTTACCGCAGGTCGGACAATAGGTCGTCTCGACCGGGAGCTCGGAACCGCATTTGCTGCATCTTACCGACATAATATCCCTTTAGAAAAGGGGTTGGAAAGGGTTTGAAGTGGTTTCCGGGACGCTCACTCGATGCGGGCACGCATCCCGGTAACCATGAAGTTGACCTTCTCGGCCATCTTGCAGGCGTGGTCTCCGACCCTCTCGAGATACTTGATCACCGAGATGTAGTAGGTGCACACATCGGCACTCTGCTCGTTCTCGTTGATGAAGTCCACGATCTTGATCAGGTCCTCGCGCATGGTCTTGTCGAGGTAGTCGTCCATCTCCGAGATCTTGTCCAGACCGTCGGCGGACTTCTCCTCGAAGGCCTTGGTCACGAGCTTCACCATGCGGACCGCGACCTCTCCGAAGGGCTGGATAAGGTGCACGGGCTCGAACATCGGCTTATCGCTCAGGTACTTGGTGGCGGTGGCGATGTTGTAGCTGTACTTCCCGATCCTCTCCAGATAGGTGATGGACTTCATGATGGTGGCTACCGTCCTGGTGTCCACGGCGGTGGGCTGGTAGATTGTGAGGATCCTGATGGCCGCCTCCTCAATCTCGTTGTCGTAGCGGTCGATCCTCGCGAAGTCGTCGATGACCTCGTCGGCCAGTTCGATGTTCCCGTCCACGATGGCCTGGACCGACTTCTCGATCATCTCGGAGGCCAGGTTCCCCATGTCGACGGTCTCGTTGACCAGTGCTTCTATGTCGTCTAGGAATCTCTGCATGATATCATCCGAACCTTCCTGTGAGGTATCTCTCGGTCATCTCTTCCTTCGGCTTGTTGAACAGGGGCTCCGTCTCACCGAACTCGACCATCTTGCCCAGGTACATGAAGCCGGTGTAGTCGCTGATACGCGATGCCTGCTGCATGTTGTGGGTGACGATGGCGACCGTATAGTCCTTCTTGAGCTCGATGGCCAGCTCCTCGATCTTGGAGGTGGCGATAGGATCGAGCGCAGACGTGGGCTCATCCATCAGCAGGACCTCGGGGTTGACCGAGATGGCCCTGGCGATGCACAGCCTCTGCTGCTGCCCTCCCGAGAGTGCCATGGCGAACGATCCGAGACGGTCCTTGACCTCGTCCCAAAGGGCCGCCTTGCGCAGGGACTCCTCCACGATGGTGTCCAGCTCCTGGCGGTTTGTGATCCCGTGGAGCTTCGGCCCGTAGGTGATGTTGTCCCTGATGGTCATAGGGAACGGGTTGGGCTTCTGGAAGATCATCCCGACCCTCTTCCTGATCTCCAGCACGTTCGCGTCCGGAGCGAAGATGTTCTTTCCGTCGAATGTGACCTCACCCTCGACGCGGCATCCGTCGACGAGGTCGTTCATCCTGTTGAGTGTCCTCAACAGGGTGGACTTTCCGCATCCGGAAGGTCCGATGAGCGCAGTGATGCAGTTGCGCTTCACAGGCATGTCCACCTTGAACAACGCCTGTTTTTCGCCATACCAGAGGTCGAGGCCTTTGACGTTCATGGCGAGATCTGTTATTTCTGTCATTATTACCACTTCATGTTTTTGGAATACTTGTATCTGACAAGAGAGGCGAGTCCGAACATAACCAGGACAATAAACAGAAGGATCAGAGCTGTTCCATACTGAGCCGCATCGGAGTTCGGAACCTCCAGTGCTAGGTAGTACAGATGGTATGGCAGAGCCATGACCGGCTCGAAGAGACCCCTGAGTTCCGTGGAGAACGAGAAGATCGTAACGGCTGTGAACATGATCGGAGCTGTCTCTCCAGCTGCACGTCCAAGCCCCAGGATGGATCCAGTCATCACACCACCCATGGCTGCAGGAAGAATGACCTTGTAGATCGACTGCCATTTACTGGCACCCATAGCCATTGATGCCTCCAGCAGATCATGGGGAACCGCAGATACGGCCTCCTCGGTTGTCCTGATTATAACGGGCAGAATCATGAACGCAAGGGTGAGACATCCTGCAAGCAGGCAATACCCCCAACCAGCCATTGTCACGAATGCCGCAAGACCGAACAGACCGAATACGATGGAAGGTGTGCCGTTCAGAGCATCAACTGCGTTCCTGACGATTCCGGTTATCTTTCCATTTCCAGAATACTGGGAGAGCCAGATACCTGCGATGATACCGAGCGGCAGGGCAATGATGGCTGTACCGACGATCAACTCTATTGTTCCAAGGATGGCAGGTCCAATACCTCCCTCACGACCCATGTTGCTGGGGGGACTCGTTATGAAGTCCCATGACAGTGCAGGAACTCCTTTAATCACAATGTCTGCGATGAGAATGGCAAGAATCGCAAGGATAATGATCATGGCGATCGTCATCACACCGAATGCGAACTTCTGCGAAACATTGGGATTGGTCCTCTTGCCCGAGTAATACATGGCGACATATATTGCCGCAGCAACAACCGCTGCCACTGCGAATGATTCAAGATAGGATGTGAACAGAGATCCCATCATCCACAGGAACACGAATACGATGGCAATGATGAAGATTTTGAATATCAGAGGCTTCCTTACTTGGTATGCACTTGATACATCTTCGGGGATGATTTTGGGAATACTGAAACGCTTCTTCTTTCCAGATTCGATTCCCATCCTCCTCTTGTTGCTGTTGATGATGTACCTGGCGAACAGATTGACAGCGACGACTATGACCATCAGTATGAGAGCAAGGAGGAACAGAGCAGAATAGTGAAGTCCTCCGTACTCGAGGTCGGGCATTTCCAATGCGATCGATGCAGTGATGGTCCTGATCAGAGAGAATATGTTGTAGAACGGTTCAGGGATCACAGCGGCATTTCCTGCTACCATAATCACGGCCATTGTCTCTCCGAGAGCCCTTCCGATTCCGAGGATCACAGCTGCTGATATTCCCGATATGGCTGCGGGGATGATGACCTTACGAACGGTCTCCCATCTGGTTGCTCCCATAGCAAGGGATGCCTCAAGATAGGAGTGAGGGACAGCCCTGATAGCATCATCGGAGACGGAGATGATAGTGGGCAGAGCCATGATTCCGAGCACGATGGATGCGGCAAGCCAACAGGCTCCGGAGGCCTGGTCAGGAAACAGGTCCACTATAAGAGGGACTATGAAGATCATTCCGAACATACCATAGATGACACTGGGGATTCCTGCGAAAACCTCACAGATCGGTTTCAGTATGTTCCTGATCCTCTCGGATGCGACCTGTGTCAGGAAGATGGCTGCAGCTATTCCGAGAGAAACAGCGATAACCATAGCACCTATAGTGACAAGTGCAGTTCCCAGAATGAGGGCCAGTGCGCCATACTGGTCCTGAGACGGGGACCATTTGGTGCCGAATATGAATTCAAGAAGACCGACATCCGATATTGCGGTCCAACTGTTGGATAATGTAAAGACAATGATAAAGAAAATTACAGCCACGGACACGAGTGCCACGGCTGTAAGAATTAGTTTGACGGCCCTGTCGTGATCCCTGTTCATTTTGACAGGGGTAGCGACGGGTTCACCGGCGCCATCAGCGACAGGAGCCGTTTTCAGGAAGGACATCTGACCTTACCTCACAGGGCGATGTAGCCAGCGTTAACGACGTACTGCTGCCCCTCGTCGGAGAGAACGTAGTCGATAACAGCCTTGGCGTCACCAGTAGCCTCTCCCAGAGTGATGAGGAAGAGTCCCCTGACGAGCTTGTAGGTTCCATCCAGCGCAGTCTCGGCGGAAGCAAGGACTCCATCGACCGAGACCTCACAGACAACGTCAGTGTCGATGTCAGAGATGTAACCGAGTCCGATGTATCCGATGGCTCCAGTGGTTCCCTCGACTGTGGTGACCATGGTTCCGTTGGCATTGGCAGATGCGAATCCGGTCATGTCAACATCCTTGAGATCAACGATGGAATCGAAACAGTCCCTGGTTCCAGATCCAGCCTCACGGACGATGGGGTTGATTTCGAGATCGTTTCCACCGACCTGGCTCCAGTTTGTAACCTCTCCACTGTAGATCTGGTGGAGCTGCTCAATGCTGAGACTGGTGATACCGGCATCCTTGTCAACAATGATGGCCACTGCATCCTTGCCGATTTCATAACCGACAAGACCCTGGTCAATCTCGTTCTGAGTAAGGTCCCTGGAGATCATACCGATGTCAGCTGCACCACTGAGTGTGTCGTTGACACCCTGAGAGGATCCGTTTCCTCCGACCTCAAGCCTAGCATCTTCATAGTTCTCGGCAATA